>JAAZKI010000526.1 GCA_012799905.1 Lentisphaerota bacterium
TATGAATTATGAAATGCGCCTCAGCATTCAGCATTCAGCCCCTCGCGGACAACGTAATCCAAGCTCAACTCGCCCCTCGCCCCTCGCCCCTAGAGAAAAGCCCCTCGCCCCTCGCCTCTCGCCCCTAGAGAAAAGCCCCTCGCCCCTAGAGAAAAGCCCCTCGCCCCTAATTTTGCCTGGCCTCTAGGGCGTCGGTGACGTTTTCTTGGGCAGCCAGTTGTCCAGAATCCGTCGAATCTGCTTCATGGTTATGGGCTTGGTGACATAGTCGTTCATGCCGGCCTGCTTGCAGATTTCGCGGTATCCCTCCACGGCATGGGCGGTCAGGGCAATGACCGGGGTAGCCGGGGTCAAAACGTCGCTGCTGGGATCGCGGAGGAGGCGCGTGGCCTCCAAGCCGTCCATGCCTGGCATTTGGACGTCCATCAGGACCAGCTGGTACTCATGGCGGCGCATGCGCTCCAAGACTCCAAAGCCATCGGTGACCACGTCCGCAGTGTAGCCGAGTTTGTTCAGTATGGCCAGGACGACTTTTTGGTTGACGACATTATCCTCGGCCAGGAGAACCTGGGCTGAGTCGTTGTTTGCCGCGGGGAGGCAGCTGTCAGACTGGTCGCTGTCTGTCGGCGACGGTTCCGAAGGTTTAGCGGCCGTGGTTTCGGGGGACGGCGCTGTGCCTTTGTCAATGGCCGTGATGGCCTCAAACAAGTCGCGATTACGCACGGGCTTGATGATGGTATGGGTGACTCTGGCGGTCAGCTTTGGCGACAGGGCGTTGCGGTTGGATATTGGCGCCAAGCCCAGGATTGGAATGTCAGTCTGGAGCAATTCCGGCCACTGCAAACCAAGTGCCTGCGTTTGCAGTTCCGGCAGGTCGAGGTCAAGAATGATCAATTGGGGCGGGGTTCCTGCTGCTTGCATTTCGGACAGGCGTTGGCAGGCCGCCGCCATGTTTTCAGCGCCGTGCGCATCTAGGCGTTGATATTTGAGCCGCGTCAGCAGGTCATTGAGCGCGGTTGAGTTGTCATCGACCACTAATATGGGCGCCGGGCTGGCGGTCAGTTTCGGCTTGTCTTGGGCATTTGGCTGTTTGTCAAGGTTGAGGACAAAGCTGAATTCCGAGCCTTGCTCCGGCGTGCTGACTACCTGGATGTCGCTGTCCATGCGTTCCAGCAGGTTCTTAACGATGCTCAAGCCGAGGCCAACGCCGCTTTGCTTGTGTTTGAGCGACGGATCAACCTGGTAGAAGACATCAAAGATATGCTTCTGCTGTTGTTCCGTGAGGCCGATGCCGGTGTCGCGAACGGCAAAGCGCAAGGCGATCCGGTTGTCATCCTCCTGTTCGCGGGTGACGCTGATGACGATTTCGCCCTGGTTGGTGAATTTGATCGCATTAGTGGTCAGGTTGAGGATAACCTGCTGCAAGTGGAAGGCATCGCCATGTAATGTCATGGGCAGGTCGGGCGGGACGACGAAGACCACTTCGAGCTGTTTGGCAGCTGCCGTCAAGGCGATGTTACAGGCAGCGTTTTCCAGCAGTTTCTCCAAGTCGAAGTCTTCCTGTACGACCGTGGTCTGTCCAGCTTCCAGGCGGGTGAAGTCGAGGATTTCATTGACCAGTGTGAGCAGCTGGCGGCTGCTGCTACCGACCAGGTCAAGATATTCGCGTTGTTCGCGGTTCAGCGGTGTGTCCTGGAGCAGGTCGATGAAGCCGATGATGCCGTTGATCGGCGTTCTCACCTCGTGGCTCATGTTCGCCAGGAAGTCGCTTTTGGCTCGGTTGGCGGCTTCAGCCTTGGCTTGGCTCTTTTGCAGCTGTTCGTTCATCTGTACCTGTACGCTGACATCTAGACACCAGCCATAATAGCCCAGCTTCACGCCGTTCTCGTCGTATATTGGAAAGCCGCTGGTGGATACGGTGACCAGGCTGCCGTCAGCCTGTTCAATCGGATAGACGAAGTTGAAGAATTTATCCTTGTCTCCGAACAATGATCGTATCTTGTTGACATAGTCCTCGCGTCCCTTGATTGGATGGAACTCACGATAGTGCATTTTGCCGAAGACATTCTCGGGCTTCCGTCCGTAGAATTGGGCTTTTGGCGGTTGGGCGTTAATGATGATTCCGTAGGGGTCACATTCCCAGAGCACGGTGTTGGTTTGCTCCAGCAGCATGTTGAAGCGTTCTTCGGTCTGGCTGAGCTTGTAGGCATTGTCCTTGGCGGGCATTTGCAGCTCGCAATGCTGTCGACTGATTATGTTGATGATGACAGCGAGCATGATGCTCATAGCCAGGCCGGAAACTGCCAGCAGCCAGGGTGTTACGATCGGGTACGCCTGCATGAATTCAGCGGTGGGGTGTGCAGCTATCCGGAACATCTGGCCAAAGTACGCCACAGGTCGTGAAAACTCAAATTGGTGATTAAGCTGGCGATGGGGCTTTGGCGGTTTTCCCCCAACGATCAGCTCTTCTTCGACGCCATCGCCAATCGGCCAGAAGGAAAGTTGGATATGCCTGTGCTCATGCGAGTTGCGGTTGATAAGCTCGTCTAAGCTCACGGCTGCCATGACAAAGCTGTTAATAGTCTGCGGCTGGTTTTGGTTCTGGACCGGATAAAAGAGGTCCACGCCTTTGGTGCCTTTAGTCAGGTAAGCATGCAAGATGGGCTGGGTTGCCGTGGGCAGGCCGGTTCGGATGGCCTCTTGGAGGGCGGCCAGGCGATGGGGTTCGTGGCCAAGGTCATAGCCGATGATGGATTGCTGATCCACCTCGTTGGGGGCGGCGAGCATGAGGGGGTAATAAACCTCGCGGACGCCGGCCGGCCTGGGCTGGCCCTTCCCGTCCGGCTCCATGATGCTGAAGTCTTCGCCGCGCCGCTGGCGTTGCTCCTGCTCGAATTGCGCTCGGTCGGCCTCGGCGATGACCTCGCCCCAGCACCAAATTCGGGATAAGCATCTTTGTTTCAGTTGATAGGCAAAGAAGTTGAAATCCCTTTCGGTTACGCCGTCACTGGTGGAAAAGAAGTTAGCCAATCCTTTTAGTTCTCGTGCGCCGGTTGATTGCAATCTGTGCATCACCAGGTCAGACTCGCAGACGGCCAGATGGGTGAAACCCAGCAAGCGCTGATAGTGTTCGGATTGATAGGAGTGCCAGCTTATAAAGGCGGTGATGGTCAGGCCGTATGCCAGTATGGTTGGCCAAGGCCCGGGATATTTGCAAAAGGGTGTGTGTTGACCTCGGATGCGTTCCCACATGCGTGGACTCAGGGCAATAATTATGACCAGCAACAGGTTCGCAACCAGGCATGGCATTACATGATAGAGGAGTTTGCGGTACCAGTTGGCTGCGGTAATGTCAGCCCCGAATGTGCAGATAGGCTGGTCGGTTTTTGCATCAATGATCGGCGTCTGGGCAGAAAACCAGGTTCCCCAGCGGTCTTTGATCGGGCCGTTGATCAGCGTGTCGCCGCGCCGAACAGCGTCGGCGTATTCCGGGTCGGCCTCTACATATGCCAATCCTGGGGGCAAGTAGTTGGGCGAATCAGGGGAGATGGCTTTAAGATAAAAGAAAATCGTGCCGTCCGGACGTTGTCCTGCCAGATAAATAAAATAATCCTGAATCCGTGAAGTAATACCTCAAAAACATAGCCAAAAAATTGACAACCTGTTGATTTGCAGTATATTATAAGTATCCTACAACGTTATAATACCACTCACCAACGAGGTTGTCAACAATGA
>JAAZKI010000064.1 GCA_012799905.1 Lentisphaerota bacterium
CAACCTCAAGCAAAACATGGAAGTCAACTTTGGCTACGCCCATCCGGAAGGATACAGGAAAGCCCTGCGTCTCATGCAGTTAGCAAACAAGGCCCAGGTTCCGATCATCACTCTCGTCGACACTCCCGGCGCTTATCCCGGCGTTGGCGCCGCTGAACGCCACATCGGCGAGTCAATTGCCGTCAATCTGCGTGAAATGTTCCGCCTGGAAGTGCCAATTCTCTGCATCATCACCGGTGAAGGCGGCAGCGGCGGCGCGCTCGGCATCTGCGTGGGCAACTGCGTGCTCATCATGGAAAACGCCTACTATTCTGTCATCACCCCAGAGGGCTGCGCCGCTATTCTCTGGCGCAGCGCGGACGCCATTCCCAAAGCCGCCCAGGCCCTGAAACTCACCGGGCCTGACCTGTTGAAACTTGGCGTCGTCGATGGCATCATCCCAGAACCCCTGGGCGGCGCACACCATGACCCGGTTGGCGCCAGCGACCTGCTCAAGCAGGCCATTGTCGAGCAGTTGGACGAGTTGTGCGACATACCCGGCGCCCAACTCCGAAAAGCGCGCTATGATCGTTTTCGCAAGCTCGGCGTCTTCGGCGCCTGACTAAGGCGCCCGGCCAGCCCTCCCCGCGCTGCCCTACTCCCTGCTCACTTATGTCCCCAGCCCTCCCCCGGAGTGTCCGCATGCCGTCATCATCAGACCTTATTATTGTCCCTGCCGTCGAGGCTGACGCCGAGGCCATCGTCGACTTGCTGGCGCCCTACGTCGCCAAGCAGATTGTCCTGCCCCGCACTGCTGACGATATCCGCGCCCACATTGACAATTTCCGGGTTGCCCGCTGGCGTGACCGCCCCGGCCTGGCCGGATGCGTCGCCCTGCGCGATTTTGGCGACGGGCTGCAAGAAGTCAGGTCTTTGGTGGTAGCTCAGAAGCAATCAGGACAAGGCCTGGGCTCTCTGCTTGTGAGAAAGGCAGTCGAACTGGCGGCGGAACGTCACGCTAAACGCGTGTTCACCCTCACGGTGCGACCTAACTTGTTCCGCAATATCGGCTTTACCGAAGTACCGGTGACGGACTTCCCGCAAAAAGTCTGGTCAGACTGCGCCAATTGCCCAAAACGCCAGCATTGCGATGAAATCGCGCTCGCCCTGGACTTGGAGACTTGGCCTGAGCCAGGGTGAAATCCTTGCTGCATTTGCGCCAGACCAGCGCACCAGACGCCCTGAGCATAGATTCCCGAACACCTGCTCCAGAGCCGGCCGCAGCAGTTGGCGCATTGCCGACAAAATGCACCCAAGCGTCTTGTTTTTTGCCCTTCGCAGCCTAAATTTGTGCGATTTGCGAATTTCGCCTCCTGTTTCTGCCACTTTGTCAAACCTGCTTGGAGAGTCATTTGTATGCCTAAGCGCAGCGATATTGAAAAAGTCATGATCATCGGCTCTGGCCCCATTATCATCGGCCAGGCCTGTGAATTCGATTATTCCGGCACCCAAGCCTGCAAGGCGCTGCGCAGTCTCGGCTATAAAATCGTCCTGGTCAACTCGAATCCAGCCACCATCATGACCGACCCGGGCATCGCTGATGTGACCTATATCGAACCGCTGAACGTGGCTCGCATGGAGGAAATCATCGAGCGCGAGCGGCCTGATGCCCTCCTTCCCAATCTCGGCGGCCAATCCGCCCTTAACCTGGCCTCCGAGCTGGCCAAAAATGGCATCCTGAAAAAATACAACGTCGAGGTCATCGGCGTTCAGATTGACGCAATTGAACGCGGTGAAGACCGCACCGCCTTCAAGGAAACCATGAACCGCCTCGGCGTTGACATGGCCCGCAGCCGAGACGTGAACAGTGTCGAGGACGCTGAGGCCGCAGCCCGCGAAATCGGCTTTCCCGTCGTCGTTCGACCGGCCTATACCATGGGCGGCAGCGGCGGCGGCTTCTGCTACAACGTGGAGGAATTGCGCACCATCGCCGCCCGCGGTCTCCAGGCCAGCCTCGTCCATCAAGTGCTTATTGAGGAATCCCTGCTGGGTTGGGAAGAACTGGAACTGGAAATCGTGCGTGACGCCAACGGCAAAATGATCACAGTCTGCTTCATTGAAAACGTTGACGCCGTCGGCATCCACACTGGCGATTCCTTCTGTACTGCCCCTATGCTCACCATCGCCAAGGATTTGCAGCAGCGCATGCAGACCTTGGCGCACAAAATCGTGGAGAGCATCGGCGTCATCGGCGGCACCAACGTGCAATTCGCCCACAATCCGAAAGACGGCCGCATTGTCGTCATCGAAATCAACCCCCGCACCTCGCGGTCTTCCGCCCTCGCTTCCAAGGCCACCGGCTTCCCGATTGCCTATGTCTCCGCCCTGCTCGCCGCCGGCATTACCCTCGATGAACTGCCCTACTGGCGGGACGGCAGTTTGGACAAGTACACCCCCTCAGGCGACTATGTGGTCGTCAAATTCGCGCGCTGGGCGTTCGAGAAATTCAAGGGCGTTGAGGATCGGCTGGGCACCCAGATGCGCGCAGTCGGCGAAGTGATGAGCATCGGCAAGACGTACAAGGAGGCCTTTCTCAAAGCCATCCGTTCGCTGGAGAACGGCCATCCTGGACTCGGCTTTTTCAAGCATCTGGACAGCCTGTCGCTGCCGGAACTGATGGAACGCCTGAGCACACCGACCAGCATACGCCAATTCATCATCTACGAGGCCATGCGCAAAGGCGCTGATATCAACGAACTCCACACCCGCACCCATATCAACCCGTGGTTCCTCGAACAGATGCGCGAACTAGTCGAACTGGAAAACGAAATTCTCAAATACCGCGAGCATATCCTCCCTGACGACCTGCTCCGCCAGGCCAAGCAGGACGGCTTCTCCGACCTCTACCTGGCTAAACTGCTGAAGACGCCGGAGGCCGTCATCCGTCGCCAGCGCCTGGACCTCGGCATCACCCAAGCCTGGGACAGCATCCCGGTCAGCGGCGTGGATAATGCCTGCTACTACTATTCAACTTACAACAGCCCGGACAAAGTGAAGGTCTCGGATAACCCGAACAAAGTCATGGTCTTAGGCGGCGGCCCCAACCGCATCGGCCAAGGCATTGAGTTCGACTACTGCTGCGTGCATGCCGCCCTGGCGCTGCGCGAAATGGGCTACGAAACCATCATGGTCAACTGCAACCCGGAAACAGTCTCCACGGACTATGACAC
>JAAZKI010000491.1 GCA_012799905.1 Lentisphaerota bacterium
AAAGTTATGGTCTAACGTAAAGGATTCGCGTTCGATATCAAGCCGCTAAAGCACCGCAACAGCCACAATTGTCCTATTTTATGCACAAACCTAACTGCATCCAAATATCTCCCGGGAGCAACGCCAAGGGGGGCGGGCCAACGTCAAGGCGGTTATGTGTCTCCGTCCAGTGCCGGAACCCACCCCTCGCCCCTCGCCCCTAAAATGCCCCTCGCCCCTCAGCATTCAGCCTAGCGCTTTTGCCAATTCCACGCCATAGTTGAAGAATGCTTCCAGGTCTTCGCTGGTTGGCATGTATTTGACTTGGCGGAGTTCGACTGGCTGTTGCACGCCCATCGCGTCGAGTTCGGCCGCGATTTGTTTCGCGCCTTCGCCGCTCCAGCCGTAGGCTCCGAATGCGAAGCCGATTTTGTTTTTCGGTTTGAGGCCTTTGATGTAGGTGAGCACGTCTGCCATGGCTGGATACATCTGGTTATTCATGGTCGGTGCGCCGAATGCGATGATGCCGGCGTCGCTGACTTCGGTCATGATTGCGCTGCGGTGCGAAACGTACAGGTCGGTGACCACGACGCTGACGCCTTGGCTGCGCAGGCCATCAGCGAGCGCGTTGGCGCAGCGTGCAGTGGCGCCCCACATGGTCGAGTAGGCGACCAGCGCCTTGCGTTTGGGCTTCTGTTCGGCGGCGCGGCGATAAATGCCGATGATGGTCTCCAAGTCCTTGCGCCAGAGCGGACCGTGGTCTGGAGCGATGATGCTGATGTCCAAGCCGAGGCCAGGCAGGGAATCCAGCAGCGAGAGAACCCTCGGCGCCTGGAAGTTGAGGATATTGGCGAAATACTTGCGCGCCTCGTAGTCGAGGATGGAGGGATCAATCTGGTCAGCCCAGAGCTCGCTGCTGGCCAGGTGCATGCCGAGGGCGTCCTGGGAGAACAGCACTTTGTCGCGATCGTAATAGCAAATCATGCTGTCAGGCCAGTGCAGCATCTTGGTTTCGACGAAGCTGAGCGTGCCTTTGCCCAGGGACAGCGTGTCACCAGTCTTTACCGCATCAATGGCGAGGTCTTCGCCGTAATGGGCGCGTAGCGTCTTCATCCCTGCCACCGAGGCGACGACCCTCTCCGGCTGCGTCGCCGCGATCAGCGCCGGCAAAGCGCCCGAATGGTCCGGCTCAGAGTGGTTCGAGATGATAATGTCGATCTTCGACGGGTCAATAACCGACGCTATCCGCGCCAGCAGCTCATCCGCAAAGCATGCCTTTGCCGTGTCTACCAGGGTGATTTTCTCGTCTATGATCAAAAAGGCGTTGTAGCTCGTGCCGCGGCTGGTTTCATAGCCGTGGAAATTGCGTACGTTCCAATCAAGGGCGCCGACCCACCAGACATTCTCGCTGACGCGCTCTGCTTTGAAATACTCTTTCATAATTGCGATTTTTCTCCTCTCAGAATTTGCTGCTATTGCGGATCATTTCAGTGACGCGGACGACTTCAAAGGCCTCCTCGTTCTTGACCGGGAAGGGCTTGCCTTCACGGATGGCCAGGTAAACGTACTTGTAGAGGTCGGAAACACAGTCGCCCGAGCTCGGAGCGACAGGGATGGTCTCTTCGATCCACACCAGGCCGTCGGCTCTGCCAAAACCGCCTTCCAGGGGCGGTGTTTCGCCGGTGGCGACTGGCGGCGGGTCGCATTTGGCGACGTCGAGATATTTGAGTTTGAATTCCTTTTCGTTGTAGGCGACCAGCGTGCCGCGCTTGCCGTACACAGCGTAGACCGGCGAGCCAATCGCCACGCCGCCGGAGACTTCGACGTCAACGATACGGCCATTGGCGCCGCGAATGACGGCCTTGAAGTGGTCTTCGGCGTCACCGCTGGCGGCCACGAGCTTCAGGTCGCCCCAAACCGACTCCACCGGGGATTCGAGAAATTGCAGTGCGTGATCAATCAGGTGCGGCCCCCAGTTGTTAAGCTGGCCGCCACCGCAGCTTTTCAGGCTCTGCCAGTCATTGCGGCGTTGATAGCTGTGGCGGCAGAGCTTGATTTCGAAGACTTCGCCGAGTTTGCCCGAGGCGATGATTTCGCGTACATGCAGAAACGCTGCTTCCAAGCGGCGGTTGTGACGGCAGAAGAGCTTGCCGGGATGTTTCTCAGAGACGGCCTTGAGTTCAAGCACTTCGGCGTAGTTGAGCGCCAGCGGTTTTTCGAGGAATACGTACTTGCCAGCCGTGAGCGCTTCTATCGCTGCAGCGACATGTTCGGGCGAGCGGATAGCGACCGCGATTAAATCGACGTCCTTGGCCGCGTAGAGTTCCTGTGCGGAGCCGTAGCTCTTGCAGCCTGGATAGCGCTCGGCCATCTTTGCCATGCGTTCCGGCAGGATATCGAAGCAGCCGGTGATCTCGAACATATCTTTGAAGCGATCAATTTCGTTGGTGTGCATGCCCCAGCCTGCGCGGCCAAGACCGATGATGCCAACTCTGATTTTATCTGCCATGATACCTATTTCTCCATGCTGTGGTGGTGTAACTGCACGCGCGCCGGCTTCATCGCCGACTTCGAGTGCGTTGCGTTATAGACTCGCGTGCTTATTAATTGACGCTGGCAAATATAGCCGTCGGATGGCGTTCTGCAAGACGCACGGCGGGTTCAGTTTTTGGAGGAGTAATGGGTCAACCAAATGATATAAGCTCGCATTTCGCGCGCGCGACCATTGGATGGGGGCCCCCTACAATGGGTGGGGGGGCTTGATTTCTGGAATCGCTGAAAAAATAGGCCGCAAAACGCTCTTTTTCAAACGGCTTTTTGCAGAATCATAGCTATTTTGCGCCTGAGTAGGATTCTGCACTGCACGCTGGCATCATGCTTTCCATCTCTAGAAATGGCGCCAGGATGAGACTGATGACTTGTGGGAATCTAAGTGAGACAGGATGAGAGGGGCGGCGCCATGCGGCTCAATGTTCAATCAGTGACCGATTACGGGGCGGCATGTCGTCGATGACGCCTGCGCAGAGATTTGCAATCGGTCAGTCATTGATATTCGGAAATCCGACGAGCAGCGGTCTCAGGAAAGGGGCGAGGGGCGAGGGGCGAGGGGCGAGAGTGAGTTTGGACTACACTGGCAGCCATGTCCACACCGTCCACCATGTCCACACCGTCCACATCTTTTTGCGCCGTAGGCGCTTAACCATGCTT
>JAAZKI010000117.1 GCA_012799905.1 Lentisphaerota bacterium
ACATACGGCAAGCTAAAGCTTGAACTACATACGGCAAGCTAAAGCTTGAACTACATACGGCAAGCTAAAGCTTGAACTACGTGCGCATTGTCCACTACCCTTTCGAGACAGCATGAGTCCCGCCAACCCTATTCCGGAAATGTTTGAAATCGTCGATGAGGCGGGCAAGGTCATTGGCATCGCTCCCCGGCGCCAATGTCATGGCAATCCTGCGCTCATTCACCGTTCCGTGCATATCATCGTCCTCTCCCGGGACGGCCGTATTTTGCTCCAGAAGCGCGCGGCTGACAAAGACATTCAGCCGGGGAAATGGGACACGGCGGTCGGCGGCCATCTGCTTGTCGGCGAAGACTATGAAACTGCGGCCCGGCGCGAACTGAGCGAGGAGATCGGCCTGCCCGCCAGCACGCCGCTGCAAGCAGTGTTCACGCTCAAGGTGCGCAATGCCATTGAGTCCGAGAACGTGCAGGTGTTTCTCGCTGTCAGCGATGGACCTTTCCAAGCCCAGGCTTCGGAAATCGACGAATTGCGCTTTTGGACCTGGCCTGAAATCGACGCTGCCCTCCCGACTGCCGTCTTCACCCCCATCCTGACTCAGGAGCTGGCCAAACTGCGCACGATGCCGACTCCCCAGGCGCCATGACCAGCGTAACGTCTTCAAAACGCCAGGGCAGCCCTGGCTAATCCCATCGTCAACCCTATCACAGCAAGGAAGCCGCACATGGACTTCTACACCCTGGTTCGGCCAGAGCATCTCAATCACTACGGCTACCTCTTCGGCGGCAGCATGCTGAAGTGGGTCGATGAATACGCCTACATCGCTGCGCTGCGCGAATTCCCCAGCTGCCGCCTCGTCACCAGAGCCATGGATGCGGCGTCCTTCACCCAAAGCGTCAATAACGGCGCCCTGCTCCGCTTCCGCGTCCAGCGCATCCACTTGGGTCGGACGTCTGCCACCTACCGGGTCACTGTCGTCGCCCGCGACTTCCAGGCCAGTGACGTCTATCCCGTCTTCGAAATCTCCGTCACGATGGTGTCCATCTCTGCGGACGGGAAGAAATCCCCTCTCCCAGAGCCCGTAGTCATCGGCGATGGTCTTGACTGCGACTAAATAAAACATCCGTCAAAACCGAACTGAGACAGCAACTTTTCAACGTTGCGGCAGCATGCTCACAAAACTCATATTTTTACCTAACTGAAAACTTGTTTTTTATACGGTTCAACGGTATACTATGTATAGATTATGTTATGAAAACATGAAAATCTGCGATTTTCGCAAACCCAGTCACGCACGTTGCACCACGGCGACTTCCAACCTGCTCAACTTCTGTCTCCATATAGCGCCATAAGGAGAAAAGTCATGTCCAGAAAACGCTTCACCCTGATTGAACTTTTGGTCGTGATCGCCATCATCGCGATTCTGGCCGCCATGCTTCTGCCGGCCTTGTCCAAGGCTCGGGAAAAAGCGCGGGCGATCTCCTGCACGAATAACCAGAAGCAGATCGGGCTGGGTTCTTACATGTACCTTGACGAATATGACGACTACCTGTTCAAGGCGTCCTACAACCCCGGGGACGGCTCAGCCGAATGCCGCATCATCGGCTTTCTTTACCCCTACGTCGGCGATGTGAAGCCGTTCTATTGTCCCAGCCAGGCCAATCCGTATGTCTACACGGAATACCTTCCTGACCGCTCCCAGAGCTTCCCGGGCTGCAAAATCAGCTATATCTGCAACATGCGCGCCCATCCGCACTCATACATCCACAGGAAGTTCACCAATTGCAAGACTCCGTCCTCGACCATCAGCATCGGCCCCAACGCCCATCCAACCGCCTCGCCGACAGCGCAGTTCAACTGGTCATCCAATGGCCGAACCCCATCGAGCGGCTTCAACGACTGGGCTCGCTGGGAGCGCTGGCGGCATGGAAACAATGCCAACTACTTATTCCTGGACGGCCACGTCGAAACTCTGACCCCACTCAACCTGGCCTCCAGCGAATCCACCTACTTCCCGAACATCCCCTGACCGGACAAGACGCACTGCGTCACAATGAGTCTCAATCAGTTTAATCCCTATTTCTATGCCCAGATACAAAAAGGGAAAAAAATCATGTCCAGAAAACGCTTCACCCTGATTGAATTGCTTGTCGTCATCGCCATTATCGCAATTCTGGCTGCGATGCTCTTGCCGGCGCTGAGCAAGGCTCGGGAAAAAGCGCGTGCGATCTCCTGCACGAATAACCTGAAGCAGATCGGCCTGGGAGCTTATATGTACATTGACGAATATGAAGACTACATGTTCAAGGCGGCCTACCAGAATTACAGCGACGGCGACTATTCAGCCAGATGCCGCCTCATCGGCTTTCTTTATCCTTACATCGGCGAAGTCAAGCCATTCCATTGCCCCAGCCAGGCCAGTCCGCGCGTTTACACCGAATACCTTCCTGACAACTCTCAGAGCTTCCCAGACTGTAAACTCAGCTATCTCTGCAACTTTTACGCCCATGCTCACGCGGCAGTCCACAGGAAAATCACCAATTGCAAGGCTCCATCCTCCAACATCAGCCTCGGCCCCAACGCCAGTCCCGACAACAAACCGACAGCGCAGCTCGCCTGGGGCGCCTTTGCCGGGGGCGTTTCGAGCGGTTACAACGCCTGGGCGCGCTGGGAACGCTGGCGGCATGGAAACAACGCCAACTATTTGTTCCTGGACGGCCACGT
>JAAZKI010000291.1 GCA_012799905.1 Lentisphaerota bacterium
AGACGCTGAGAACAGAAAGAACGCCCTGCGCCTGGCCTTGACTGATGCGATTGAGAAGCTGCGCCACTGCCAAACGCCGAATTTTGCCGCCCAGACGATAGACGCCGTCGCCGTCATTGGCCGCATAACCGCATATCACCAAAGTCTTAAGCAGATTGTGTGCTGTCGTACGCTTCAGACCCATTTTCGCAGCCAAGTCAGCCAGGGACAAGGCGCCATGTTCGCTCAAAAGCTCTAACATGGCCAAACCACGGCGCAAGGCCTCAACCGGCGGCTTTACGGGTAAACAACCATCGTTCATTATTATTGAACGCCTTTCATTATTATTAACACGGCTATAATGTAAGGATGATATAGTTATATGCAAGGCGAGTATTGGAGAAATTTTTCGGTTGTGATGCCGTTGTGTCTCAGAGCTGCCTATATGTGTCTTCTGGTGGAAAAGCAAACCGCCCCGGAGCGGCTGGATATGCCGTCCGGGGCGGTGAGTTTGAAAAGATAGTTAAGTTTTGCGAGGGGGGGTGATTACTCCAGAACTTCCAGGTAGACCGGCTTCCAGATGCCGCCGCCTCCTTTGGAGTCGTGGACGCGCACTGTCAACTGGTTGTCTTTTCCCCAGGCGATTTCCTTGGTGACATCAAGGGAGAAGGGGATGGTCCATCCGCTGGGGCCGAGGTTATGCTGTCCGATATAGACGCCATTAAGCCAGACCCATGCGCATTCGTCCACAGCTTCGAAATGCAGTTCGACGGCATTGTATTTGGCTGGTTTTTCTGGTGCGGCGAAGGTTTTGCGGTACCAGGCGTAGCCGTCGTACTCGATGCCCGCCTTTTCCCAGTGTTCTTCAATTGGAATGCGCTGCCAGTCGCTGTCCTTGAAGTCAACGGCAAACCAGTTCTTTGTGTGACCGCTGTTATCCGGGTCAGTCATGATTGCCCAGTCTTCCTTAGGAAGTTGGATTTTCTGGATAGTCTTGACCTCATGGTCCCAATCGGCGCGGTTTCTGAGGAGCGTCGTTTCCCGGAAAAAGGGCCAGGTTGCATCCTGGGCGATTCGGCTGATTTCCGGATCGGTGTCCTTGGCAGCCTCTTGCAGCAGTTCCAGGCGTTCGCCAGTCACAGGCTTGGCGGCGGCCAGCTGCTGAACGGCCAGCAGGCGCAGAGAGCGGTCGTCATCCTTGATGGCGGCAGCCAGCGTCGGCGTCAGGGCGTCGCCGGATTTGAGCAGGCATAATGCTTGCAAGGCAGCCCGGCGCACCTGTGAGTCATTGTTAGTGAAGGCAATCGTCAAAGATTCCGCCGCTGGTTCGCCATGCGAGGCCAGCAGGCGAACAGCCGTGCGCCGGACGACGAGATTCTCGTCGTTGAGGGCGGCAGTCAGCAATGGAATGGCATTCAGACCTTGCTTTGATTCGCGGATCAGCGCTGTGCGGCGCTCGGCGGGCGACTCAGAGTCCAGGCTGGCCGGCGGGGCGATCATCGGCTCAGGGAAGCTGGATGGCGTGGAGCAACCTGCCAGAACGGCGGTCATGGCCGCGACAGACAGAATACGACGGGCAGTTGAAGATGAAAGCATGGTTTTGTCCTTGGTTCGACGTTTGGGGGAGAGTATCATAACTTCGTTTGCTTGAGCCAGTTTTCAATGATTTTCAGGCTTTGCTTGGGGGACAGTCTCGGAAATGGCCGCTGCGACGGCGGGCCGTAGCGTCCCAGCCAGCCTTGTTTCTTAAAAATCCATACCATGCCCGCAGCGCAGGCGAGCATGACCGCCCAGCAGACTAAGTATCCCCAGCGCCAGCGCAGCTCGGGCATATAGTCGAAGTTCATGCCGTAGACGCCGGCAAGGAAGGTCAGTGGAATGAAGATGGTAGAGATGATGGTCAGCACTTTCATCACTTCGCCCATGCGGTTGCTCAGCATGGACAGATGCACTTCCATGAGGGCGGCGGCCGCTTCGCGGTTGCTATCCAGGTTTTCCAGGATTTGCATGGTGTGGTCAAGACAGTCACGAAAAAAGGGCCTGACGTGGTTGCCCAGCAAGGGGAGGGGGTCGCGACAGAGAGCGTTGAGCATGCCCCGCAGCGGCCAGACCGACCTGCGCACATCGCTGATTTCGCGGCGCAAGCGGTGAATGGGCTCCAGCGTCGACGTCTGCGTCGATGTCTTGAAGACATGCTCTTCCAAAGCTTCGGTTTGTTCCGCCAGCTGCTCCAGGCAGGGGAAATAATTATCCACCACTGTATCAATGATGGCATAGGTCAGATAATCGGCGCCCATAGTCCTGATTTTACTGCTGCCATAGCGCAGGCGGATACGGACTGGCTCTAGGGCTTCGTTGTTGAATTCCTGCATCGTGACCACAGTATTTTTGAGCAGAAAGAGGCTGATTTGTTCAACTGTAATGCCGTCTTGTCCAGGATGCAGCATCTTCAGAGTGATGAACAAATGCGAATCATAGTCGTCTACTTTTGGTCGTTGTGGGACACTGACCGCATCTTCGAGGGTGAGAGGGTGTAGGTTAAGGGCGTTTCCGATGTCCTGAATCAGCTGGATGTCGCCCAGGCCGGCGATGTTGATCCAAGTGACGGGATGCTGCTCGCCGTTGTTGGCGGCGCCATCCTGACAGAACGCAATGACTTCGGCAGCAGTGGCAAAATGATTTTCTATGTAGGAATCGCGGTCAAAACGAACCACCTTGACGCCGTCGGGGACAATAGCAGCGTCATTGCGCAGGAGAGCGCCGGGGGGCAAGCCGGGCACAATAGCGTGGTGTTTGCGTTTTGACATGACAGCAGGCGGATTGCGGTTTTTCGGCCGGGCCGGGCACGTGGGCTTGGAAAGTCTGATTTGATGATTTTGATTCAGGCGAATTTATCGAAATAGATTTGCGAGCCGGGCATGCCGTGGGCGGTCAGGACATCGATGCAGGCGTTGACCATGGCTGGCGAGCCGCACAAATAGGCTTCCGCCTCAGAGCAGTCGCCGATGTGCTTGGCAAGGACAGCCGTAATCAGGCCGGTTTCGCCGTCCCAGTCATCGCCGGGGCTAACAGCGTTGACAGCGGGAAAAAGGCGAAAGTCAGGCAAATTCTTCTCTAAATCCCTTAATTCGTCCAGAAGATAGAGATCACGGCACGTGGCCGCGCCGAAAAAGAGCCGCGCTTTTTTGGGCGACTTCTTGTTTTTCATTTCCAGCAGGATAGACCGGATAGCGGACAGGCCGCTGCCGCCGGCGATGAACAGGGCTTCGCGCGGCGTGTCATGCAATCGGAAGTCGCCATGCGGGCCGTTCAGCACGATTTCATCGCCGACCTGCATTTTTTCGAAAATCCATTTAGTGCAGATGCCGACTGGATTGCGGCGGATGATGAATTCTAGGTTGCGCTTGTCCCGGGTGTCAGAGGCAATGGAAAATGGTCGTTCAACGCCTTCCGGGCAGCCTTCGTATGGTGGGCAATGGAAGAACATCCAAGCGCCGGCTTCGACGTGAATCTGGCGTGGCTCAAGCGCCTGGCAGCGAACCATGGTGATGTCCCGGGTGAGGGGAGTGATCTTGGTCACCTTGACACGATAGTCTGATGCGGTGTAGTATGCTTCCGGGATAGCGATGTCCATCGGGCCGGTGACGGTGGTCTGGCAGGCGAGTCGGAAACCGCTTTGCAGAGCCTCTTGGTCAAGGTGCTTGCGGTCCGTCTCGGTTGCTTCAGGGCAGCCGGCGGTAATGCGAACGCGGCACAAACCGCAGCGGCCCCTGCCGCCACATGCCGTGGGCAAAAACACACGGCTACGGGAAAACGCTTGGAAAAGGGTCTCGCCCGCCGTCGCCGCAATCGTCAAAGCGCCGTTATTGATAGTCAGGGGAATGGTGGCTTCGGCCGTCATCGCAGAACCTTACACGTATGTTATACGGCGCGTCCGAGAAGCGTAATTAGGTTTTGTTGGGAAGAAAAAAGCAACAGGCTCTTTTCTCCCCTCTTATCTTTAATTCCGCCCAGAAGCGCCGTGAGCGAACCCGGCTTGATTATTCTTCGACGGGTTCGAAGTCTTCCTTAGTCACGCCGCACTCCGGGCAGGTCCAGTCGTCCGGAATTTCTTCAAAGGGAGTGTTGGGGGCGATGTCATTGTCCGGGTCTCCCGTGGCAGGATCGTAGACCCAGCCGCAAACTGTGCATTTGTACTTTTTCATTTCCATAAAGTGTCCTCCTGTAGAGAATGGATGTTTGCGAAAAAAGGCAACCGGACTGCCATGCCGGCTGCCAATCTTCATAATATAGCGCGAATGCGGAAACGGCAACTGCATGTAAAAAAGATTTTGCTGTACAGGTAAGCAGTTTTATTTCCTGGTTTGAGGCGGTATATTCAAGTTTAGGCTGGGCGTTGGCTCCCGTTCTTAATCTACCGGCAACAAAAAGACCATGTGCGACAACACTTCACCAGACGCCATCCGGATTGGGCCTTATTTTTCGATTCCGACTACAGAGCTGGAGTTCCTCACCACCCGGGCTTCCGGTCCGGGCGGGCAGCATGTCAACCGTACGGCCAGCGCAGTTCAGCTGCGTTTCGATGTCCTTTCCTCGCCCTCGTTGCCGCCAGCAGTGCGGACACGGCTGCTGTTTTTGGCGCGCGGCCGCCTGACCAACGAGGGCATCCTCCTGATTGACGCCCAGGAGCACCGGAGTCAGAAGAAAAACCGCGAAGCCGCCTTGGAGCGTTTCACCGAGCTGCTGCTGGCGGCGGCCACCCCACCCAAACCACGGCGGCCGACCAAGCCGACCCGCGCCAGCAGAGAACGACGCCTGCGGGCGAAACGCCTGCATAGCGACAAGAAGCGCCAACGCCGCCAAACCGGCGAATATGAGTAGTTATAACAGCGCAAACAAGCCGTTTCTGGCGGTCTGGATGCGCCTAAAGGAGATGATGATGGCAAAAAACAAGGTCGTGGCTCTGGATATCGGCAATGTCTGCTTG
The DNA here is from genome assembly GCA_012799905.1 of Lentisphaerota bacterium. Taxonomy (GTDB): domain Bacteria; phylum Verrucomicrobiota; class Lentisphaeria; order Oligosphaerales; family Oligosphaeraceae; genus JAAZKI01. The sequence continues at coordinate 4,967 of JAAZKI010000291.1, forward strand.
CACATAACGCCGGAGAGAGCTTTTGATTATTTTGGCAGGCACGATTTTTGGCAGCCGGAAATGCCGCTTGCGCAAGCGGCTGGAGAACTCGAATGCGGTCGCCTGAGCGAGCAAGACTTTCTGGCTCGCGCCCAAGAGCTCATCGGCGGGCATTTTTCTTTGGCTGAAATCCAATATGGCTGGAATTTAATCATCGGCGAAGAGGTCGATGGCATGGCAGCCTTTGTGCAATCCATGCGCGAAGAAGGCTTCCGGCTGGTGTTTTTTTCCGACACTTCTGCCTTGCACATGCGGGAAGTCCAGCGGAAACTGTCTTTTTTCGACCTGGTCCATGATGGCGTCTACAGTTATGACGTGGGCGCCCGGAAGCCGCATCAACGGATGTACGAGGATTTCGAGAGGAGGCACGGCCGGCCGGACTATTACTTTGATGACCGGATAGGCAACATCGAGGCCGCCCGTCAGCGCGGCTGGCCTGCTTTCCAATTCGACAGCATCGCCTCGGCCTGGGCCGCAGTCGGCGCTAACCGCGGCTAACGCTCCTGCCGCAAGTAGCAGGGGCAACAACCTTGGCGTCAAAGGGTCTAAAAAAACTTTGAAACAGTTTTACTGCTGTTTTTATGGCGGTGGCGTTGAATTTTTATGATGAAAGAGGTTTAGAAAACATATCCTTACACAATTTGCATTATATTATATAATGTTATTCTCGGCGACGCCTTTGCTGAGCCAAGCCAGTGTCCGTCGCTGGGAATAGTGCAATTAACATCTAACAATTCCACCAATCAAGACCATGCATAACGAACAAAGTCTGTCCCAGAGCCATGACATGGCTCCCGCGTCCTCTGACGACATCCCTCCTTTGCGAAGCTTCTCAGAAAATTCCCAAGTGGCTCTCCTGGAAAGTCCGCCCGCCACGCACAGACCAGCGAATGGCCGGTCGGCTTTCTCCGTCATCGGGGAGCAGACCAGGCAATTCAAGCAGACGCATTTTCCTGGCGTGTCTGACGAGCAGTGGAGTGATTGGCACTGGCAGATTAAGAACCGCATCCAGAGCGCCGAGCAAATCCAGCGCTATTTCCCTCTTTCTGAGGACGAGTTGAATGCACTCACCCGTGGTCGGCGCAGCTTGCCGTTTGCGATCACGCCCTATTATCTCAGCTTGATTTCCCCGGATGACCCGGCCGATCCGATCCGGCTGGCCGTGGTGCCGTCATGCCGGGAATTCGAGATAGCGGAAGGCGAGCTGGAGGACCCGCTCAACGAGGAGGCGTGCAGCCCGGTTCCCGGCCTGGTTCATCGCTACCCCAACCGCGTCCTTTTTCTGGTCACGGATTTTTGCTCTGTCTGCTGCCGCTACTGCACGCGTTCCCGTTTGATCGGCAAAGTCCATCGGGAGAATTGCCGGAACAACTGGGTTGCGGCCATAGAGTACATTGAGCGTCACCCGGAAGTCGAGGACGTGCTCGTCTCTGGCGGCGATCCGCTTACCCTGCCGTTGGCGCCGTTGGAAGGGATTCTGAATCGCCTGCGCGCCATCAAGCATGTGAAGTTCATCCGTATCGGCAGCAAAGTCCCGGCTGTCCTGCCTCAGCGAGTGACGCCCAGCCTGGTCAACATGCTGCGCAAGTATCACCCCTTGTACTTGAGCCTTCATTTCACACATCCGCGGGAGTTGACTCCGGAGACGGCCGAGGCGTGCCGGCTGCTGGCCAACGCCGGCATTCCCCTGGGCAGCCAGACCGTGCTCCTCAAAGGCATCAACGACAATGTCCAGACCATGCGCGACCTGCTGATGGGCCTGCTGACCATTCGTGTCAAGCCCTACTACCTCTTCCAGTGCGACCCAATCCGCGGCTCCAAGCATTTCCGCACGCCGGTGCAAACTGGCCTTGACCTGATCCAGGGCCTGCGCGGCTATATCTCCGGATATGCCATTCCGCATTATGTGATCGACGCACCCGGCGGCGGCGGCAAAGTGCCGCTCATCCCTAAATACGTCCAAGGACGTGACCAAGATGGTCTCATCCTGAAAAACTACGCCGGTAACCTGTATCACTACCCAGACAAGGGGTCGGCCGAATGTTGATTGGCTTGACGTATAACCTGCGCAGTGAATATCTCAGCCGGGGATTCACTGCCGAGCAGGTGGCTGAATTCGACTGCGAGGAAACTGTTGACGCCCTGGATGCGGCGCTGACCCGCGGCGGCCATGAAGTCATTCGCATCGGCAACCTGGAAAGCCTGATGGCTCGGCTGCTTAACGGTGAGCGCTGGGAACTGGTCTTTAACATTGCCGAGGGCCTCAATGGCGCTGGCCGCGAAGCCCAAATTCCCGCCTTGCTCGACGCTTTCGGCATTCCCCATACCTTCTCGGATACAGAAGTTTTAGCGGTTGCTCTGGACAAATCCCTGACCAATGCGGTGATGAAAAGCCACGGCGTGCCAGCAGCAGACTCTGCTATTGTACGAACCATGAGCGACTGTGCGCGGGTAAAACTGGAGTACCCGCTCTTTGCCAAGCCGGTCGCGGAAGGCACGAGCCGCGGCATCACTGCCATGTCGCTGATTCACGACCAGCAGGAGCTGAGCCGCTACTGCCATTCCGCACTGGCGACCTTCAAGCAGCCGGTGTTGGTGGAGCGCTATCTGCCTGGCCGAGAATTCACGGTCGGCATGTTAGGCAATGGCGACGACGCTCAAGTGCTGGGGGTGATGGAAGTGGTGCTGCTGGAACAGGCGGATGCGTCTGGCTATACATACGATAATAAGCAGCAGTATGAAAACAGGGTCGATTACCGCATCGTTGACGAGCCGGACGTGGCGCAGGTCGCCAAGCAAGCCTGGAGCGCCCTCAACTGCCAGGACGCCGGTCGGGTTGACATCCGCATGGACGCTGCCGGAAAACCGCATTTTCTGGAGGTCAATCCCCTGGCCGGACTCAATCCAAGTTACTCCGACCTCTGCATCCTTTGCCGCTTGCAGGGCCTGAGCTATGATTGGCTGATCACCAGCATCGTCGCCTCAGCCTGCCAACGCCGCCGGAGCGACGCGTCGCTGGAACCAGACGCCTGATTTTTACCTGATTCTTAGAGATGGCGTCTTGCTCCCAACCGGCAAATACACTACCAATCCAAAATCCAAAGACGGGATAACGTTAGAGTGAAGCAAGACAACCGTATTGAATGGCAGGAAACGCTCTGCGTCGAACAGCACCCAGGGCCTTTCCAGATGGTGATTTTCGGAGCGTCCGGCGACTTGTCTCGACGCAAATTGTTCCCTTCGCTGCTGGCGCTATATCAGCGCGGCCTGCTGGCAGAGCAGACCAGAATCCTTGGCTGCGGCCGACAGTCGTTTACGGACGAGTCGTTCCGGGCTCACTTGGCCGAAGGACTGTCCGGAGAGCCGCCGGCCCAGGTCAAAGCATTCCTGAGCCTGGTCTTCTACCATGCAGTCGATTACGCCCAGGCTGACGCCTATCAGTCCCTGGCGCGTCGCCTGGAGGACCTGGACACCTGCCAGCGCACCTGCCTGCCCAGGCTCTATTACCTGGCAGTGCCAGCTACGCTGTATCCGGACATCACCCGCGAACTGCACTCAGCCGGACTGTTGCACGAGGCTGACGCCAAAAGTTGGCGACATGTGGTCTTTGAAAAGCCGTTTGGCTTTGACCTGGCCGGCGCCAAGCAGCTTGACCAGAGCCTGCGTCAATACTTGCACGAAAAACAGATTTACCGCATTGACCACTACCTCGGCAAGGAAACCGTCCAGAACATCTTTCTGCTGCGCTTTGCCAACGTGATTTTTGAGCCGATCTGGAATGCCCACTACATCGACAACATCCAGATCACGGCAGCCGAAGCCATTGGAGTGGAAAATCGTGCCGGCTATTTTGACCAGGCCGGAATTCTGCGGGACATGTTCCAGAACCACATGCTGGAGATGCTGTCCCTGGTGGCCATGGAATGTCCGTCAACCTTTGCTGCTGACGCGGTGCGTGACGAGAAAGTGAAGCTCCTGCGCTCAATACGGCCGCTGTTGCCGACGGCAGGCACGGCCGGCATCGTCCGCGGGCAATACGACGGCTATCGCCGTGAACCTGGAGTGCCCGCAGAGTCGCAGACAGAGACGTACGCCGCTTTGCGCTTGTATATCGACAACATGCGCTGGAAAGGCGTTCCCTTCTACTTGCGCGCCGGCAAGAAACTGGCTCGGAAAAACACCGCGATCAATGTCGTTTTCAAACATGTTCCGCATTCAATTTTCCCGAACATTCCAGCCAAAGCCTTACAGCAAGACGTACTGCACCTGCGCATCCAGCCGGCCGAAGGCATGGGCCTGACCCTGCAAGCCAAGATGGCCGGTCCAAAACTCTGCATGGGTGCCATGACGCTCAATTACAACTACCTTGATTCAGGAGAAAAGCCCCTGGATGCATACGCACGGCTCCTCCTGGATTGCTCGCTGGTTGACCAGACCCTGTTCATCCGCAGCGATATCATTCTTGCAGCCTGGGAACTGTATCAACCCGTTCTCGACTGGTGGGAAAACCAACCGCAGGATTCGCCGCTGCTGACCTACGCGCCCGGCGGTAATGGCCCAGCCCAGGCCGATGCACTGCTGGCCACAGACGGGCGGCAGTGGGTGTGAAGACCAAGCTCTCTCTCGCCCCTCGCCCCTCGGGAAATGGCTGCTGTTAACTTGCAGAGAGCAGGGCGGGGATTATAGTATTTAGTTGCGTTTGTGTAATTTCCATCTTTTTGTAAGCCATTTGATCACGACAAGGATAAACCGACATGACGACTTCTGAAAGCAAAAATTCTAATAGCGCGAAGGCTGCGAGCCCCAAGAAAATGAAGAAGATTTTCACGATTTTGGCGATTGTCATCATTGTCCTGGTCGTCGCCCTGGCCATTGTCTTCTCCTCCCTGGGAAGAATCATCAAGACCGGCGTGCAGACGGTTGGTTCACAGGTCACAAAGTCGCAGATCACGGTTGACGACATTGACTTGTCCCTCTTGGGAGGAAAGCTTGTCATCGACAACTTGGTCATCGGCAATCCCGAAGGCTTTAAGACTGATTCCGCCATGCGGCTGGGCAAAGTCCAGGTGAAACTTAACCCAAAAAGCATTTTCTCTGACTCCATTGAGATTTATGAAGTCCTCGTTGATGCGCCGCAGATCACCTATGAGCGCAGCCTGACCAGCTCCAATATCAGCGTCATCCAGAAGAATGTCAACGCCTTCCTGCCTAAAGATGATGGCAAAGACAAGGATAAGGAAGAGGATAAAGACAAGGAACCGGGCAAGAAAGTGGTCATTGACCAGGTCACGGTTTCCAATGGCCAGATCAATTTGAGTGCGACGTTGTTGCAAGGCGCAGCGCTGCCGGTGCCGCTGCCGACGGTCTCCCTCGTCGATATCGGCAAAACCAGAACCGTAACCCCGCCCGAGGCGGCGGCGCAGGTGCTGTCCAAAGTCCTGAGCAGCATCCTTGATGTCGCCACCGAAGCGCTCAAGAAAGTGGCCAGCGCACCTGGCGAACTGTTGCAGTCAGTCACCAGCGAAGGCACCAAGAAAGCCGAGGAAGCCAAAAAAGATATCCAGGACGCCGCTGCCAAGGTTGAGGAAAAAGCGGCGGAAGTCAGCAAAGATGTGAAAGAAGCCGCTGACAGCGTCAAAAAGGCCGCTGGCAGCATACTGAAAACTTTCACCGGCAAAGAAGACGACGCCAAGAAGTAACTGTTGTCTTGCAAATGCTGGCCGATTCACCACCCCGTCGACGCTTGTCATCAAGCGCCGGCGGGGTCATTGTATAAATGACAACGCTCCGGGAGCAGAAAAGCATCTTTATGACAACTCAACCAACTCCAGCTTGCTATGCCATCCGCAACGCCCATCTTTATGACGGTTTAGGCGGGCCGCCCCAGATGGCAGACGTGGTCGTCAAAGATGGCAGCATCGCTGCGGTGGCCGCCACCGGCAGCCTCAATCTTACCGGCACCAGCATTGTCGATGCGAAAGGCCTGGCCCTGTCGCCAGGATTCATTGACCTCCACAGCCATTCCGACCGCAGCATTCTTGTGGCGCCAGATGCTGACAGCAAAATCTCCCAGGGCATCACCAGCGAAATCGTCGGCAACTGCGGCAATTCCGCTTTTTGCGAAAAACCCGATCTTATCCGGGAAGTGCTGACTGAGACTGGCTTGCGCGATTGCTGGGGTGACATCAATGCGTATGCCGAAGCCGTCACCAAGCGCAAACCGATCGTTAATATCGGCACGCTGTGCGGTCATAACACCATCCGCTCCCGCGTCAAGGGCTATGAAGACAAGCCGCTGACAACAGATGAACTCAACCAGATGAAGGAGCTTCTGCATCGGGCCTTAGAGCAGGGCGCAGCCGGATTCTCCAGCGGGCTGATCTATTTTCCTGGGAAATTTTCTGAGTCCAGCGAAGTCGAGGCTCTGGCGACCGTGTTGCGGGGGACGGGCAAGCCCTACGCGACGCACATGCGTTCAGAAGGCAACGAGGTGCTGCCAGCGTTGGAAGAGGCATTCCGCGTCGCCCGGGCTGGCGATGGCAAGTTGCAAATCAGCCACATCAAGGCGACTGGCCCGAACAACTGGGGCAAGGCGCCGACCATGATTGCCATGATTGAGGAACAGCAGCGCAACGGCCTGGCCATCAAAGCTGACCGCTATCCGTACATCTTCTCCCATACCTCTCTGATCGTGTCTGTGCCGGCGCCGTTCAATCGAATTGAAGGCGGCCTGCTGCAAAAACAACTGCGTGAATCAGCCGAAGTCCGCCAGAAGTTGCTCCAGACCATGATAGAAAAAGGCAGCATCCGAGGGGACTGGGATAACGTCATATTTATGAACAATGATCCGAAACTGCGGGAGTTCTATGGCAAGCCAATCGCGACAGTGGCCGCTGCGTTCGGACTGACCGTCCCTGAGCTGTATGTCAAACTGCTGACAGAATACAAATCCGGCGGTTCTGCCGCATACGGCACCATGAACCAGGACGCGATGCGCCAATTCCTGGCCCAGGATTGGTGCTTCCCTGGCACAGACGCCTCTGGCATTCCCTCTGACGGCTCGCTGGGGCTGTGCCATCCGCGCGGCTTCGGCGCCTTCCCGGGATTCTATAAGATCGCCCGTGAGATGGCGCCGATTCAGAATGTGATTCGGCGCATGAGCGCTGATCCGGCCCGCTTCTTCAATTTCAAAAACCGCGGCGTGATTCGGGAAGGCTATGCCGCTGACCTGGTCCTTTTTGACGAAGAGCAGCTTGAGGGTATGGCGACCCTGGAAAATCCAACCGCGCTGTCCCGCGGCATCCACCAGGTGTTTGTCAACGGCCAGCTGTCCTACACCCGGGAAGACCCAAGCCTCCGCGGCCGAAACGGCGTCTTCCTCCGCTTCTGAAAACTGCGCCATTACCACATCAGCGCTTGTTTTCATAGCCGACTGATTTATTTTATACATTTTGTCAACTGCAACAAATCAATCAACCTGCCGATTTAGAGCCAGGTTGAATTTTCATCATGGCCATTGCCAGCCGAAGGAGTTTTCATGTCTTTGCTGATCCCCCCCGGTTACAAATCAAAACTCAATGAATTGACGACCCAAAAGGCGATTAAGAAAATCAAGGATGATTTTCAGGTCAATTTGGCTTTCGAGTTGAATTTGCAACGCGCCAGCGCGCCGCTGTTCGTCCTCGCCGGGACTGGCCTCAATGATGATTTGACCGGCGTTGAGCGCGCGGTTCAGTTCCCCATCAAGGCCATGGACGGTCAGACCGCGCAGGTGGTCCATTCCCTGGCCAAATGGAAGCGCGTGGAACTGGCGCACCTGGGCATTGAAGTCGGCGCAGGCATTTATACTGACATGAACGCCATCCGGGCTGATGAAGAGCTCGACAATATCCATTCCCTTTACGTCGATCAATGGGACTGGGAAAAAGTCATCACTCCCGAGCAGCGAACACTGGAATACCTGTGCGAAACCGTGCGCCGCATCTACTACGCCATCCGCCGCACCGAGCATTTCATCTGTGCTGAATACCCGGTGCTCCAGCCCACTCTGCCGGAGGAAATCACCTTTGTACATGCCGAAGAAATGGAGCGTGAATTCCCTGATTTGACTCCACACCAGCGAGAAGACGTAATCGCTAAACGACACGGCGCGGTCTTCATCATCGGCATCGGCGCCAAACTGCCCATCAGCCAGGAGCCGCATGACGGCCGCGCCCCAGACTACGACGACTGGTCCACTCCAACGACAGCCGGCTATCACGGCCTCAATGGCGATATCGTTGTCTACAACCAGCTGCTTGAACGCTCCTATGAATTGTCTTCCATGGGGATACGGGTTGACAAGGCTGCGTTGCTTCTGCAATTGGAGGAACGCGGCGCTCTTGACCGCTGCAATCTCTGCTTTCACAAGGCGTTGCTCGAAGACCAGCTGCCATTGTCCATGGGCGGCGGCATTGGACAATCACGTCTATGCATGCTCTTTCTCCAGAAAGCGCACATCGGCGAAGTCCAGGCCAGCCTGTGGCCGCAGGCCATGATTGACGAATGCAAGAAGGCCGGAATCTTCCTGCTTTGAGCCAAGCGATCGCCCCTTGGTTTGTCCTCAGCACTCATGGCGTATCAGCTGGCCGACCGCTGCCAAACAAACCAACCAAGGAGGATAGCATGATTCATTATTATCAAGAGTTGGAGCGAATGGTCTGGTCAGCATGCGCAGCGTGCGAATGCCCAGAACCAGTGTCTGCCGACGCCAAGGCGGAAATCAAAAGACGGGTCTACGAAATGCTGCGGATACAGCCGGAATGGCGGCCGCAAGTGTCGATGCAGACGATTTCCGAGCATGACGGCGGCGACTTCCTGGTGCAAAAACAGCGTTTTGAATCCTGGCCGCGCATTTATGGCTCGGCTCTCTTGTATCTACCCAAACGCGGCGCTCGACCGTGGCCGGCCATGCTGCTCAATCACGGCCATGCCCTGCAAGGCAAATTTCGCTCTGCGCACCAAACCATGGCGCAATTGCTGGCTGCGGCCGGGGTCGCAGTCCTAGTTCCGGATGTTATGGGCCTGGGCGAACGACAGGCCATTGGCCATGCCAAGGCCTACGAGCCGTTCACCTGCGGCACCACGGTCTGTGGACTGATTGTCCTGGAGGCTCTGGGGTATTTTGATTATCTGCGGCAACAACCGTATTTTGACCGTGACCGCATCGGTCTGTTCGGCAATTCCGGCGGCGGCCAGACCACGATGTTCATGTGCGGCATGGCGTATGAGGACATCGCCTTGGCCGCTCCCTCGGGTTTCCCGCACACTTTCGAGTACAATGCCCGCAAAGAACGGCATTTGTGCCCCTGCACCATCTTCCCAGGTGTGCTCAAACAATTTGAAATGCGCCATCTGCTGGGCTGCCTAGCGCCCAAGCCCCTGCTGGTTGCTGCCGGCAGAGGCGACACGATGGTTCCACGAGATGTCGTGCTCGCCTTGCACCATCGGTTGCAAGAGACTTATCGCACTGTCGGACAACCGGATGCCCACGAATTGCTGGCCTGGAATGGTCCACATTCTTGGGAAACGCCAGAATGTTTCTACGGAATCACCAATTTCATTCTGCGAAAGTTTGGACTGCCGACCCTGCCCGAAGGCCCGTTGCCCAAACCAATGTTTCCGGAGGACGAACTGACCTTGCCGCTGCCGGACGACGCCATCGACATGACGGCCCTCGCTGAACACCTGACCGGCAATCAACGGCGACCTGCCGCCGATATCATTGACGTCTTCCCACCTAAACACATTCCTACAGAAGAATGGAAGCAAATACCGCGTGAAACCCTGGCAATACTGGCTCAAATCGCCTCGTTCGTAACAACCTGATACAAGGAAGCCGACGCCTTTCAGCGCCGACTGAACAAACCACGCAGCAAAAATGAAATATAAACTGGGCGCATAGCCGGCAATGCCCAGTCCAAGAGAAAAAACGACCTTATGAAAGTCGATTATAGCTTTATCACAACCGTGACTCCAGACGAAGAAAAGGAACTAGCCGAATTATATCGTGAAGCTGAATGGTGGGATGGCCAAGGCGACAGCGAGTGGATACGGCAATTGCCGCAGCGGTCGACTTTATTCTTGGTCGCCCGCTGCGAAGGCCGAATAGTCGGCATGGGACGAGTGATTGCAGACGGCGTCAGCGACGGCTATTTGCAGGATGTCTTCGTCACCAAATCCTTCCGAAGACAAAAAATCGGCTCTGAGTTGGTTCGCACTCTGACAGCGTCGGCTGCTGCCATGGGCATAGATTGGCTCCTCTTGATCGCCGCCCCAGGCAAAACTCAATTCTATGAATCATTGGGTTATCACGTCATGCCTCAATACGTGCCCATGAGATTCGGCGGCCGCCAATGACAGTTAACCTACCAGCCAATTTTCATCGGGTCAGCGCTAAAGACGCCGACCGGGTCAGGTTTTTCACGGCGAATGGCGGTGGGATGCTGTCCTGTGAATACGCCTTTGGCAATCTCTTGGCCTGGGGTGATCGATACCAGCTGGCCTGCCAGGAACTGGACCAACGCTTGTGGGTCTACGGCGCCTCGTCTGACTTCCTTTATTTTCCGCTCGGCGCGCCAGTGTCCCCCCAACTTCTCTATGCTGCCAGTCAAGACCTCCAGAAACAGGGCTTTTCCGGCAAATTGGCGGTGATTCCAATTGATTATTATGACCGTCATAGAGAAGAACTGGACGCCTGGTTCACCTGGCAGTCATCACCTGATTATTTCGAATACGTCCACCGAACCGATGTTCTGGCTGACCTCCCAGGCAAGAAATTATCTCCTAAACGCAATCTCATCAATCAGTTCGAGCGTGAATACCCTGACTGGACAAGCCGCGAACTCAACCCGGCTGCGGACAAGGACGCCGTGCTTAACATTGCGGACGTCTGGGCGGGACACATGGAGATGGACGAGACTGAGCACATTGACGATGACTTGCAGGCGCTGGCCGCCGCTTTTGACTTCTGGCCCGAGGTTGGCTTCCAGGGCACTGTTTTGGAAGTCCAGGGAAGCATAGTGGCTTTTGCCATCTATAGCATGATGACAACAACAATGGCTGACGTCCATTTTGAAAAGGCCTTGCGCTCGCACAAAGGCTGCGCCCAGATGATCAATCGCGAAACAGCCCGACAACTGCGCGGCAAAGCAGAATGGATCAACCGCGAGCAGGACCTCGGAGTGCCTGGATTGCGACAGGCCAAACAGTCCTATGAACCGGCGCACATGATCGAAATTGGCCTGCTTTACCCACGGCCAAGCTGAGGCCAGCCCCAAGCCCGGGATAACTCAGGCTACTTCCCATCCTCCTCAGGTTCTGTGGATGGCAAAGCAACGATTTTGATGAGGCCTTGCTGCAAAGCCCGCAACAGCGAAGCCACCAGGGGGCAGGCCGACCGGCAGCGGAAATGCCCCGGTGTCGACGTCGCCGAGTTTGGCGTCTCTGTTGCCGGCGATTCACTCTCCGGAGAGTTATCAGATGCATGCCGGGATAAAACCGGGCACGACCAAGACGAGGAATCGTCCCGGTCTTCAGGCGCCTCGTCCGGCGCCTCAGACAGCGTCCCCAGGCTATGGTCATCCTGCAAAAAAGCTTTGAGCAGCGGGAAGTAAATGGGAGAGGCATTTTTAGTCGGGCCGACTTCCCATTTCCGGTAGGTCGAATAATCGACTTTGAATTGCTTTGCTGCTCCATGCAAGGTGAGGCCTTTTTCCAGGCGCCGAGCCCGCAGCCTGGCTCGGATTTCAGCAGTGAACGAACCGAAGGTGTTTTTTTCATTCGCCTTATGATCATTCATGGCATTCTCCCTTTTCGATATCTGCTATCTGATTCCGTGAAGCAACACCCCAAAAAAGAGTCAAAAAACTTGACAACCCGTTGGCTTGCAGTATATTATATATGCTACCAACATTATAATTCCACTCACCAACGAGGTTGCCAATGTTAAAGTTAATGCAGGGTTCAGAA
>JAAZKI010000147.1 GCA_012799905.1 Lentisphaerota bacterium
CAATCCTATCCCGACGAACAACAACCATATACAAAAATTTCCGTATATTCCGTGTGTTCAGTGGTTACAACAACAACCCAAAAAACAAAAATTTCGTGTCCTTTCGTGTTTTTCGTGGTTAAAAAAAATAGGTTATGGACGCCATAGTCCACCCCAGGTCTATCTGTGTCCATCCGTGGTTAAAAATAGTTTGTGGACGGTCGTCCTCCCTGCGGGTTATTTCACGACCAGGTTGACCAGACGGCCGGGCACGCCAATGGATTTGACTATAGTTTTGCCGGCGGTTTGTGCTTGCACGGTTTCGTCCGCCAGTGCCAGGGCGCACAGTGCGTCAGCATCAGCGCTGGCCGGGGCCTTGATGCGAGCGCGTGGCTTGCCGTTGATTTGCACGAGGATTTCGACTTCATCCACGGTGAGTTTGGCCGGGTCGAATTTGGGCCATGGATGGTATGCCAGCGTGTCGGGATGCCCGAGGCGTTGCCAGAGTTCCTCGGCGATATGCGGCGCCAGTGGGCTGAGCAGCAGCACAAATGTCTCCAGCGCTGTTTTGTTCCGCTGCGGCATTCGGCTGAATTCGTTGACGAAAATCATCAGCTGGCTGATGGCGGTGTTGTAGTCCAGGCTCTCGATGTCCTCGCTGACTTTTTTAATGGTCTGATGCAGGATTCTTTCTGCTTCTCGGGACATCGGCGCGTCACTCACTTCGGACGCCAGGGCGCCGGTGTCCACGTCGATAATCATTCTCCAGACCTTGTTAAGGAAGCGATAGACGCCTTCGACGCCTTCGGTGTTCCAGGGCTTGACTTCTTCGAGCGGCCCCATGAACATTTCGTACAGGCGGAAACTGTCAGCGCCGTATTTTTTGATGATGTCATCGGGATTGACGACGTTTTTGAGCGACTTTGACATTTTAGCCGGGAGCATGGTCAGCTCCTCGCCGGTTTCTTTGTGGAAGAATTTCTTGTCTTTTTCCACGACTTGGTCGTTGGGCACGAGGACGCCGCGCTGGTCTTTATAAGAGATGCCTAGGATCATCCCCTGGTGGATCAGTCGTTTCCATGGCTCTGGGTGGGTGACATAGCCGAGGTCATAGAGCACCTTATGCCAGAAGCGTGAATAGAGCAGATGCAGAACTGCGTGTTCGGCGCCGCCGATATAGAGGTCGACCGGCATCCAGTATTTTTCTTTTTCCGGGTCCCAGCCGACCTCGTCGTTATGCGGGTCGATATAGCGCAGGTAGTACCAGCAGGAGCCGGCCCATTGCGGCATGGTGTTGGTTTCGCGCTTGCCTTTGGCGCCTGTGACCGGGTCGGTATAGTCAAGCCATTCGGTGGCGCGCGCCAAGGGCGGCTCGCCGTCTTCGGTTGGCTTGTAGTTTTCCATCTCCGGCAGTATCACCGGCAGTTCTTCCTCTGACACCAGTTTTACGGTGCCGTCTTCCATGTGGACCAGTGGGAAGGGCTCGCCCCAATAGCGCTGGCGTGAAAACAGCCAGTCGCGCAGCTTGAAGTTGACGGTCGGCTCGCCGATGCCCTTGGCGTGCAGCCACTCGGTAATGCGCTGCTTGGCCTCAGTCATGTGCAGGCCATTCAGGGAGACTTCGTCGTTGCTGGAATTCATCATTTCGCCGTCCTCGACCCAGCAGGCTTTTCCGGCCATCACTTCTTCCGGGTCAACCCCGGCTGCAGCGCAGGCCTTGGGGTCTGGCCGCATGATGCAGATGACCGGCAGGTTGAATTTAGTGGCGAATTCAAAGTCGCGGGTGTCGTGCGCCGGCACGGCCATAATAGCGCCGGTGCCGTAGCTGATGAGGACATAGTCTGAAATCCAGATTGGAATGGGTTGCTGATTGACCGGGTTGATGGCGTAGGCGCCGATGAATTCGCCGGTTTTGTCCTTGTTGAGTTCGGTGCGGTCGAGGTCAGATTTGCTGCTGGCCTCGTCAATATACGCTTGCACAGCGGCGCGCCGGTCAGGCGTTGTCAACTTGGCGACGAGCGGATGTTCCGGCGCCAAGACCATGTAGGTCGCCCCGAACAGCGTGTCTGGCCGGGTCGTATAGACCCGGATGGTGTCTGTGCCGCCCTGAACCTGGAAGTCGACTTCCGCGCCGGTCGACTTGCCGATCCAGTTTCTCTGCATTTCTTTGGTGCCTTCAGGCCAGTCGAGGTCGTCAATGCCGGCCAGGAGTTCTTCTGCATAGGCGGTGATTTTGAGCACCCATTGGCGGACTGGCTTGCGGATCACCGGGTAGTTGCCGACTTCCGAGCGTCCGTTGATGACTTCTTCGTTAGCGAGCACTGTGCCCAGTTCCGGGCACCAGTTGACCGGCTCGTAGGATTCGTAGGCAAGGCCCTTCTTGTAGAGCTGGGAGAAAATCCACTGAGTCCACTTGTAGTATTTCGGGTCGGTGGTGTTGATTTCCCGATCCCAGTCAAAGGAGAAGCCGAAAGCCTCAAGTTGTTTTTTGAAGATGCTGATATTTTTGGCGGTAGTGACGGCCGGGTGGGTTCCGGTCTTGACAGCGTATTGTTCGGCAGGCAGTCCAAAGGCATCCCAGCCCATGGCGTGGAGGACATTGTAGCCGAGCATGCGTTTATAGCGGCACCAGATGTCAGACGCGGTATAGCCTTCCGGGTGTCCGACATGCAATCCTGCGCCGGACGGGTAGGGGAACATGTCAAGCACGTACAGTTTCGGGCGTGTGTAGTCGCAGTCGATGGCCTTGAAAGTTTTGTTCTGCTTCCAGAAGCGTTGCCATTTTGCTTCGATGGCGGCAGGGTTGTAGATATGGGCTGGTTCGGGCATGAAAGGAATCCTTATGGTTGATGTGCAGCCGACCGTGCGGCTGCTGCGGTAATGCTGGTTTGATTTGTCGTGCTCAGCGGTTGGTCCGCACTGTTTTGTTGACTGGCTCCAGGGAGGAATCGGTGGCGGCTTTCTTCCGTTCCAGACCCTCGATGTATTCTATTTCCAAGATGTTTGACATTAGTCGCCAAGAGAATTTCTTCTGCACTTCCTGGCGACCGTATTCGCCCATTTTCACGCGTCGCTTCGGATTTCTCAATAGTCGGATGACGGCGTCGGCGACTTTGTCCGGTTGTTTTGGTTCGCACAGGTATCCGCTCAGGCCATTGATGACCACTTCGGGGGTGCCGTCGAGTGGATAGGCTACGACAGGCACGCCAGAGGCTAGCGCTTGGACGGCGGTCCTGGGCAGTCCTTCCCGGAGCGACAAGTGGGCCAGGACATGCATCAGGGCGGTGTAGCGGCAGACTTCCGCTGGCGGCACCAGCCCGGCAAAGATGATATGGTCGGTGATTTTGAGGTCAGCGGCCTTTTTTTCTATCTTGGCGCGCAATGGGCCGTCGCCGACGAGAAGGAATTTCACTTCCGGTACCGAGGCGATGATTTTCGGCGCCGCTTCCAGCAGTACGTCATGGCCTTTTAGGTCAAACAGGCGGGCGATTTTTCCCACCACCAGGTTTTTTTCCGTGATGCCGAGTTGCTGCATCAGTTCCGGTTCGGGCTGCGCCTCAATGAACGCCTCCAAGTCCATGCCGCTGTAGACGACCTTGTATTTGCTGCGAGGCGCGACTTTGGCGCGGACGCATTGGTCGATCATCGCCTGGGCGACAGCGAAGATTTTATCGCAGTGCTTGGCCGCATAGCGTTCAGCTGCGATGTAGAACCAGTTTTTCAGGAAGAATTGATACGGGAAGAAGGGCTGCCCATGAACGGTGTGGACGACTAGCGGCACGGACGCTTTCCACGCCGCCAGCCGACCTAAGATGCCGGCTTTGGAGGAATGGGTGTGCACCACGTCGAAGTAGCGGGTCTGAAAGAGTTGTCGCAACTCTTTGTACGCCTTCCAGTCTTGCAGCGGATTGAGATTGCGGCACAGAGACGGTATTTCGATGATTTCCAGGCCAGGCGGGCAGGTTTGCTTGAGGAGACTCCCTTCCGCGCCTTCGGACGGGCCGGTCACCAGGGTGACTTTATGCCCTCTCTCCAGGTGCCCTTGGCAGGTGTAGAGGGTGTTTTCCTGGGCGCCGCCGATAATCATCCTGGTGATGACGTGACAGATTTTCAGTTGGCTCGACATAGTGTTCCCGTGGTTGAGTCGCCGCGGAGAATGAGAGTGTCCCCGGAAGTATGAAAAAAAGAAACAGCAATTGATTAAATATATCCGAAATAATGAAAATGAAAAGTCAGTCGGTGTTGAACATGACGACTACTGGTTGCAAAAGCCGTTTTTTTATCTTGCTGGCGATTTACTTTTGTCGGAAGCGGGTTAAGTTTGATATATGGATAGTCGGTTTACGACCGACGTTTGGTTGTCTAGTAGTTGGGAGAAAACAGGTCAAAGGAAAGGATGACAATGGCTGGTTTGAAGATAGCGATTATGGTGCACAATCTGCGGATGGGCATTTATGAGGGCATGGAGTTTGCGGCTCGCATGGGTGTTCCGGGCGTGCACTTGGCTTGCGTCAAGGGTTTCACCCCTGGGGAAATGGACTTAGCGGCGCGTCGTCAATTGGTGCAGCGCGTCAAGGACATGGGCTTGGAGATTTCAGCGATTTGCGCCTGGGGCGGCCAGGTCGACCTCGGTGAGCCCGAGAATCTTGAGAAGCATATTGAGGAAGGGAAGAAGCTGCTGGAATTCGCCGCTGACCTTGAATGCGGCATTTGGCAGGGCCATTGCGGCATTATTCCGCATACGCGGGACGATCCGAAGTGGGCGCGTTTCGTTGATTCCTTTGGCCAGATATGTCGTCATGGCGAAAAGGTCGGCGCTCGCCTGGCGGTGGAGACCGGCCCGGAGCCGCCGGAAGTATTCATGGAGATGATTGACGACGTGAAGAGCCCGGCGCTGAAGGTCAATTACGATCCTGCCAACTTGATTTTGTGGCCGGCTCGCTACCAGACCATGAATGGCGGCGTCTACGACCGGGAAAAGGCGTTTGCCGAATACAAGCCGGTCGAGGGTGTGAAAGTCTTTGGCAAGCACATCATCCACACTCATGCCAAGGATGCAAAAGTATTTCCTGACATTGGCCGCAAGGAAGTGCCGCTCGGCGAAGGGTGGATTGACTGGCCGAAATACGTCGCCAATCTCCGTGAAGTCGGCTATGACGGCTATTACGCCATTGAGCGCGAAGTCGGCGAAGACCCGGTCGGCGACATCACCCGCGCCATTGAATTCCTGCGGACTTTGTGAGGCGTAATCAAGTTGAATGAATGTCGCCGCAATGGCGACCATCAGAAGGGACGATGAAGATGACGACAGGCAAGCGCAAAGCAGCGATTTTTCATGGGGCGGGCAAGCCATTCACGGTCAAATCATATCCAGTCAGCGCTCCGGCGGCTGGGAGCGTTGGCTTGAGTTTGACGGCTAGCGGCATCTGCGGCACGGACGTGCATATCCATGATGGACGCCTGGGCATGCCGGATTTTCCTCTGATCATCGGCCATGAATTCCTGGGCAAGGTCGACGCCATCGGCGCCGGCGTCACCCAAGATGGCCTTGGCCATGCTTTAGCTAAAGGCGACCAGGTGATTGCCTGTGTCGCTATTCCCTGCGGCGTTTGCTTCAATTGCCGGCGCGGAGAAACAGCCAGCTGCATGGCGTTTGGCGTGACCTACGCCCAGAATGCCGAGGAAGCGCCGCACTTTTTTGGCGGCCTGGCTGAATATCTGTATTCGCCAGCGCAGAATTTGGTGCGGTTGCCAGATGGTGTTGACGTGTTTGCCACGGCTGCTGTTCCCTGCGGCGGCCCGACCGTGATCAGGTCGTGCGCGTATGGCGGCGGCCTCAAGGCTGGCGAGTTGGTGGTTGTCCAGGGCAACGGGCCGCTTGGGCTGTTTGCCCTGGCCTGGGCCAAGGCGCATGACTGCCGGGTGGTGGTGATTGGCTCGGCTGCTAATCCGTTGCGCTTGGAATTGATGCAAGCCTGGAAGCCGGAGCTGTTCCTGGACTATCGCAAGGCTGATGCCGAGGCGATCAAGCGCGAATTGAGCCGAATGACCGATGCCGATGGCGCTGACGTGGTGATCGAAACCAGCGGCGCGCCAGACGCTTTTCCGCTGGGGCTCCAACTGTTGCGCAAGCGCGGCCGTTATTTCGTGCCGGGGCAGTACTCGAACAGCGGCGCAGTCACGATTGAGCCGCAGCTGATTACGTTCCAGGCGCTGCAAATCATTGGCAGCGGCCAATATACAATGGCTGATATCCTGACCTACCTGGAATTCCTGGCGCGTCATCCGGAATGGCAGCCGCTATTTGCTAAGATGGTCGCCAAATACCGCGTGGAGGACGTCAACCAGGCTATGGCAGACGCAAAGGCCGGTAAAGTCATCAAGGCGGTCGTGACCGCGTAGACCCCATCCAAAAAGGATTTTTTAACCACGAACCACACGAAAAGACTTAGGGTGGACTATCCGTCCACAACCTATTTTTTTTAAACCACGAAAAACACGAAAGGACACGAAATTTTTGTTTTTTGGGTTGTTGTTGTAACCACTGAACACACGGAATATACGGAAATTTTTGTGTATGGTTGTTGTTCGTCGGGATAG
>JAAZKI010000136.1 GCA_012799905.1 Lentisphaerota bacterium
AGGGCGAGCGCAGCCCTGGGTGGACGGATTATAATTTTGAGCCCCGGCAGGGGTGACACATAAACGCCGTTTTGATGAAAATCTTTCCCAAAAAACAAGAAGTTGAACGATCGTAGTACAGCGTCACCTCTGCGTCAACTGCTGCAAAAACTGCTGGCACTGCTCTGGGGTAGCAAGGTCGTTTTCGTCAACAATCGGCAATTCCGGCGCTGCTTGCCGCAATGCCGCCGCAAAAAGCCCATCGCCGGGGAACGTAACGCCAGGCTGCTTAGCGTCCAGCACTGCCACCGTCTTCAAGCCGCAACTTGGACTGCGCGCCTTGAGGATGGCGGCGTCTGGCCGTCGTGACAACAAGGCCGGAAGCGTCCGCTCAATCCAAGCCCGCAGCATCGGCGCTGGATCAAAGCCATCGGCTGGCCGCACCAGGCCGATGCTGCCGTCAACTTGCCGGATGACCCGTATCGGCGGCCGTGGCGTGCCCATGCCTGAATCTGCTTCCGGACACACCGGCAGCCACGAAACGTGAGAACCCAATTCAGACAGGATGACCGGAGCCGGCTTGGAGCGCCCGTCATACCGAGTCGCCATGCCCAGCAGGCAAGAACTAATCAAAATCAACGGCTTTTCTGACTGCGACGCCATGCTTTCCTCCTTGCCGCCTTGGCCAAGCCTTTCACAGCCAAGCCGCCTGCTGCCATTTTTTACCTACGCTCGCATTTGCAAGCCGCCTTTCTGATGATAATATATCGTCATCACCCGCAACTGCGACAGTCGGTCAGTTTTTTCCCAAAGCGAAAAAACATCCGCCCTTTTTCACCCTCAAACCACCTAATCACATGACCATGACTATTGACGACGCCCTCCCGGGTGGCAACATCATCGTGCAGTCTCAATCAGGCCGCGTGGCGATTCTGGCGCCTGACCTGCGAGACACCAGCTCCAAATGGTTCTACTGGAAATTCCGAGCCCGCTTCTCTGAGCCGGGCCGTTACGTATTCCGGTTTGCCCCCTGGCCAGCCATGGGCGCCCGCGGACCAGCCGTCAGCGCTGACCAAGGACGCACCTGGCAATGGCTCGGAACCGACGCGGTTGACTTCGCCACTGAATCCTTCACCTACGACTGCCCAGCCGCCGGCGAAGAACGCTGGTTCTGCGTCTGCATCCCCTATTTGCAGACCGACTGGGAACGGTTCACCGCCAGCATCCCGACCGGCGCCGCCACTATGGCCGAACTCTGCCGCAGCCGCCAAAATCGCCCGGTCGAATGCCTGTCCATCGGTCACCCAGACGCGACACGACGCATTTTTCTGTCCAGCCGCCACCATGCCCAAGAGTCCATGGCTACCTTCACACTGGAAGGATTCTTGCGTGAAGTCATGGAGCATCCGGACGATTTTGCCGACTTCTTCATCTTCGCCGTGCCTTTCATTGACAAGGACGGCGTCGAAAATGGCGACCAAGGGAAAAACCGCCAGCCGCACGATCATGCCCGCGACTATGGTTCAAAGCCTATCTATCCGGAAGTCAAGGCTGTCATAGACCAGATCAACCAGCGCCGATTCGACCTCATTCTTGACCTGCACTGTCCCTGGCTGCGAGGCGGCCCCACCAATGAAACCGTCTTTTTCGTCGGCACCTACCCGCCCGAAGCCCAGCAGGGGTTAGAGGAATTTTCCCGCCTGCTGGCCGAAGAAGCTCCGCCCGACGCGCCGCATTTCCCGGCTGACAACCTGCCCTATGGCACCGGTTGGAACACGGCCGAAAACTACACCCAGGGCATGCCCCTGCCCTTCTGGGCCAACAACTGCTGCGACTGGAAACCACAGGGAATCTCCGTGGAAATTCCCTTTGCCAACCTCCGCGAACTGACCTTCCGGCCGGCCAATGCGATCAACTTAGGCCGCGCCTTTGCCCGAGCAGCCCGCCGTTTCCTGCGCCAGCAGCGCCCTCGATAACGCGTAAACGCGATGTCTGGTCAGAAGAAGCGCGCCTCGGCCATCTGCGTTCGCCAGGCGTCATCGTCTTCCCGGATGCGATTCCGCTCCGATTCCGGCACATCCGGATGAACCGGCGCTTTGCTGACGATGTTCCCCGTGTAGGAGTCATAATCGACCAAGCGCCCGGCCAGGATGTCCTCCTCCGTAATCCGAGAATGGATAATCTCACGAAACGTCGCGCGCCCGCGGTCATAGACAATATGCAAGACGCCGTCTTCCGCCTGCACAGCGTCAGGATACGACGTCTCCCGCGCGTCCAGCAACAGCGACGATGACCAGGTCTTGCCGTCATCCTCGGACAGGAATGCGGTCAAGTTGCAGCGCCGTTGCGAATCATGGTTGTTGATTAAAAGCACCCGGCCGGAACGAAGCCGCCGCAGGAAAAACCTGGTCGATGGATTAGGGATGGCTGCGGGCTCGCCGTCTGTCCAGGTCTTGCCTCCATCCTGCGAAAAAGACTGCCCCAGGCTTCCACGCGCCCTGGCCAACAGCCAGAGAGTGCCATCGCGGCGCTCCAAAATCATCGCCTCATCAAAAGGCGTCGGAACCTTGCGGCCGGCCTGGCGCGGGCTGAAAGTCTCTCCCCCGTCCGCGCTTTCATAATAGCGATAGTGGTCGTCGATCCAGTCATACGCGCACAGCAGCCAGCGGCCATCCTGAAGGACAGTCGGCTGACAGCGCAGGAAGCCGGGCGCAACAAAGCGCGGCTCGCTCCAAGCCAGTTGCTCGGCGTCCGGATCATCGCAAACCATCGCCCAGGTGTTGAGATGACGCGGGTCGGCCTTGCGTCCAGCCAGGCCGAGGTCATAGTGCCGCTGCGTCCAGAACAGCCAGGCGCGATGGGAGGGGTCAAGCCACAGCTGAATGTCCAGCGCCTGCAAGTTGTGTTCCGGCCGCCCGTCAATCACCAGCAACGGCTCCTGCCAATTAAGGCCGCGGTCTGCACTGGCCGCCAACAGGCAATAATTGCGCAAAGACGGCTCCCGAATACCGCCCGAATACCAGCCAGTCAAAAGACGACCGGAACGCGTGGCCAGAATCGTCGGACAGCCTTGCCAAAGCCGTTGGCGGACACTATACTCGGCCCCAGGCGAAAAATTGACTCGGGCGACAAAGGGTTGCTGGTGCTGCATGAATGGCCTCCTGGATGCTTGAAGTGACGAACCAAGACCGCCTCAGGCTCCAAAGTCGATGGAACCCCAAGGGGCATAAAACTTTTTCGCACTCTTGCGGTTCAATATAGAGGCTCATTTTGCCGTTGCCAACGCTTTCTTCAGGACATCATTGTTTTTTCGTAATCTGCCAGCCATTGATATTCGGAGTTCCAGCAAGATGTAGAGCCGAGCACTCACGGTCAAGGCGCTTTAATGGACAGTGGACAATGGACAGAAGTGGACGTTAGTGGACGATGGACTGTGGACAGAAGTGGACATTAGTGGAGAGTGGACGTGGACGTTAATGGATGTTAGTGGACTGACGACGGCTTTCGACACGTGCCCATAGGTCTTCAGCTGACAAAAATGCATCATGCTTACAGTCATACCCCATTGCGCCGTAGGCGCTTAACCATGCTTAACCCCAGGCTTCACCCTGGGGATGGGCATACCCAAAACTGG
Source organism: Lentisphaerota bacterium (assembly GCA_012799905.1). Classification (GTDB taxonomy): domain Bacteria; phylum Verrucomicrobiota; class Lentisphaeria; order Oligosphaerales; family Oligosphaeraceae; genus JAAZKI01. The sequence continues at coordinate 3,614 of JAAZKI010000136.1, forward strand.
TGCCCAGTAGGGGCACTACAGAAGACTGCCCCATTACAATAATTGGAAGCAATTCCGGTTCTGCCCTTGCCCGATTATTTTTCAACCAGGATCACACGGTCGATGAAGATGCCATTTGGTTTTTCGGAGCCTTCGACATACGCTGGCCCGGTGATCTTGATTGAGGCCCAGACTTCTTTTGGGAAATTCTGATCAATGCCGGTTATCGCTTTACGCATGTAAATCGACAAATTCCAGCTCCAATGGACATAGATGCGCAGGTCCTTGGTGATTGCGGTTTCTCCGAGTTTATACCAATGATATTTTTCATCGGCAGCGTAATCTCCCCGTTCCCAGTAATACTGAGCTGCGTATTGCTGGTCTTTCGGAGCACTGCTATCGTACAGTCCGATTGAGATTGGCAGCATATGGTATTCCTTGCGATTATGCTTGGCCGGGTCGGTTGGCCTGTCTTTTCGCAATGTAAAGGCCCGCCCGCTCGAGGCTTCCGGATCATCTACCAAGTAGCGATGATGCACTCCCCATGGGTTAAAATCAGGCCAGTGCAAGTCGTGAATGGTCAGGTTCTGAAATTGTGCAGGAATCTCAAAAGGCATTGCTTCAAATAACTTCACCTCATTGTCCAGTTCCAATATACGTTGCCCGAGACTTTCCTTGCGCCAATTCCAATCCGTGACAAATTCGTTCAAGACCATTTCGGCATTGCGTCGCCAACGTTGAATCAATGCGGTTTTGCCATCCCCGAGTGGGAGTTTGTCCTGGCGCATCAGCCTTGCATGGTCCACAGGAATGCGTTCCCATTGCACATGTTTCAGGCTGCGCTCATCGCCTGCGGCGGCTTTTTCGGCAGCATCAAGCAGAGTGTCCGCTTGCGTAAAGAAATCCCAATCAAGGAAGACATAGGTATTGCCCCGGATGCGGTAGGGGAGTTCATGCATACGTTTCTCTAGGTATTCGAGGTATTGTCGTATGAATGGCGCCGCCTTTCCGTAATAGGCCGCCAAAAAATCATCCGTAAGTGCCTCGATATCACAATCCGGATCAATAGTCAGTTTGCTCCACAGATAATACTGCAAGGCATAAAAGCTCCGCACATAGGGATTTTCATTTTCCGCGTAATATGTCAACACACCGACATCGCGGCAATACTGAATTTCCGCCTGCATGACTTTCCGAGGCTTGAGATACGGCGTCTCTTCGCCGCTGTAAGGCTTCCAATAACTCCAGATGGCCAACTTATCAGCCATGGGTTTCCATCCTTCAAGGATTTTGCCTTGTTCAGAGCCCGGCAGCAAGGCGGCGGTGATTTCGCTGTTGCAGCTACGCACAAGCACATTTTGGCGAGCCTTGACGCTTTGCGGCGGAGGCTGCGTGTGCTGATAGGCGAATGTCTGAACCAGAATCTCCGGGTAATCTTTTTCAATGTCTTCAGCGATGGCGTTGACAAAGTCAATATTGGCATCGCTGATGGATGGGAATTTGCGGCATTCCCCGCATTTGCAATTGTTTCCGTAGCCATCATTCTGATCGACGCTGTAAAGTATAGGCCAGTTTTCCCGTGGTTGGTCTTTACGGTCTTCTTCAATAAAGAAGCGCAGTTTTTCGGCAAAAAGTTTTCGCGCCTCCGGCTTGCTGTAGCAGGGTTCGTTTTTTGAGCCTGCCGCGAACGGGCCATTTTCCGGCCAGTCTTTTACATAGCAGGCGAAGGTGTGGCAGCCTTGCGGGGAGCCGTGATGCATCCTGATTTCCGGATATGAGGTGCGCACGCTTTCCTTTCGCCGCATACGGAATAACCGGGTGTTCAGCCTCGGATTGCCTGAACTCATCTCACGCCGGAAAAACGGTGGGCGGTGGCGTTCGTTGATGCCGGGAAGCGACCAATTGGGATTTTCTGGCACGACCTCGGTGTCATTGGCGTAGAATCTGCAGCCAAGGTATTTTTCAATGAATTCATAGACTCCCCAGACGGTGCCTCGTACATCGCCGGTAATGACAAGTTCATTGCCGTTTGAGATGATATGCCATTCTTCGAAAGCGAGAGGAACCGCCTTGAACCATGTTGCTTCGCTGGCAGCCTTGCCCAAGTAGAAGGTGTATGGCGTTTCCTCAATGCTTTTGCCAGTGACCTTCTGAAAATACTCTTGCAAATCCTTGGCGGCAGCCAATTCGGCGGGAAACGCATCTTTCGAGAGTTTTACGCTGCCGGAAAAACCGGAGGCGGTAGTCAATGTCAACATTATGGAATATATCAGCTTCTTCATTGGATGTCCCCTTTTCTGAAGGCCGGATTGAAAATTGAGTTGCCATTGAAATTGATTATAAGATTTTGGCATCATTCAAAAAGCTTCCATCGGGCGATAACCGACGGCGGGGAACTGGAGTTCCACATGGCGTTGGCTGGGGAAAGACTCTCAACATGCCCGTCCGCCATGCCATAATTTTGTGAGCCGTTGTGACGTTGTTTTAATTCGATGTATGTTGCTCCGGTTGAGTCCAGTGTCTTGCCATTGGCGGCGCGTGAATTCCTGATGTTGTCGCCGGTGACGATGGCATGGGATGGTTTTTGCAGTGAGGTGATCTTGAATACACGTGCAGCAATGGTGCGGCTCGGATTGGAAAGGTAAATCGTTGCCGCCCCGCCAATATATTGGTTGTACAATGCAATCGACATGTATTCTTGATCCGGGGAAGAGGGGCATTTCAACATATCCAGTTTATTCAGTTCGGTGCTATTTGCTCCCTGAGTCGCTGGATCATACCCAATATAATCAAGAATTACGCTGGGATACAACATCCGGCAGTGCGCATGAACGTAAGAACCGTAAATCGAATTGGCGCTTACATTCATTCCTGGCGGGAGATGGTCGTCACTGTCAGCGGTGTACATTTGAGTGGCGGCAAGACAAAGCTGCCTGACTTTATTCACGCAACTGATTGTCCGCGCCTTCTCCCTGGCCTTGCTCAAGGCCGGCAGCAACATGGCAGCCAAAATCGCAATAATCGCAATGACGACGAGAAGCTCGATTAGTGTAAAGACCTTGTGATTAACTGCTTTCATTGTTCTGCAACTCCTTTTTTGCCTCAGAAATGGAAAGTAGGCAATCAACTGTAAAGCAAGAACTCCTGTACGCTTTTTTCGAATTCGCTGCTTTCTTTCCGCCCGCGTGCAATGAATTGGGTCGTTGATTGTCGTCCGGTTCGCCAGTCGGCGCTGCCCAGGACGCCGTCGAAAGTGGCGCTGGCACACCGTCCATTTGCAAATGGAATGGCAAAATCAGGACACATTTCCCGGAAAATTTCGAGCATCCAGATGCCGGTTTCGAATGAATTGAATCTGTGTTTGTCGTTGATGAACAGCATCACTCCCCGACAAGTTTCTCCGACGTACTTCTGAAATGCATTGTATTGGGCGGTAAATGCGCAGGGACGGAAAATGACGCCAGGGAGATTCAACGCATTCAACTTATCAGCAATTTTATGGCCATTTGCTGCTGGCGATCCGTACATTTCGTATGGACGCGTGGTGCCGCGGGCTTCAGATATGCTGGTTTGTCCAAAAGCGACGCACCCCGCATAGATTAAGGCGCTGGTCGGATTTGGGAGGTTTGGCGCTGGATTGCACCAGAACAATCCACAATCTTCAAAATTCATCGTACGTTTCCAGTTGGCGCATGGAATGACCGTCAGGCGGCAGCGATTTTCAAAATATCTGGCATTGACCATTTTTGCGTATTCGCCAATGGTGAGTCCAAAACGCGCGGGAACGCCATATCCCCAATAGCGATCCATTTCCGGTTCTGCCAGCGGCCCCTCGTTAGCCACGCCGCCAAGAGGATTGATCCGGTCAAGAACGACTAGCTCCCGGTCAAGTTCAATCAAATCCTCAATCAGGAGCGCCAGGGTCCTCAGGTAGGAAAACGCTTTGCTTCCAACATCTTGGATATCATAGACGATCGTGCAGATATCGGTCAGGCGCTCTGCGGTGAGGCGAGCTGTTTTCCCATAAAGTGCATAAACCGGCTTTCCGGTGATTGGATCGACGCTGTCATCAAAGTGTACGCCGTTCTGATAATCGCCGCGAAAGCCATGCTCTGGCCCGAAAAATGCAGTCACTTCGAAATTCTCATTGAGAATATCGGCAACAGCCCGGCCATCACGATCAATGGCAGACGGATTGCAGACAATCCCCAGGCGACGATTTCGCAAGACTTCACTGTAACCAGCCAGATTGTCAATCCCGTTTAATACCTTAGTTTTCATAATCGCGCTCCTTGATTTTCCGGTGGTAAAAATAGTTTTCATCGATCAGTGCGTCTTCGGCAGTGTCTCCACATTCCCAGCGGATGCTATTGAGCGGTGAAAAATCAATGTGGAGCCGCTCGCATTCGTCGAGCCACTGATCACGCAACCGGTTTGCCTCTTCATAATCGCCGCATGCCCAAGTCGCCTTGAGGATCAGGAATTTGCTTTTCATATCAAACATGCCAGCGCTGCGTCCACAGCCAAGGCCATGCGGATAACTCAACGCATTTTTAAAAAAGCTCAGAGCTTTCTGTGGACAGCCATTCGCCAATTCCTGGTGGCCGAGCTGGCAGTTGGCCTCAATAAAGAGGGCGGAAGTCATCCGCTTGCCTTCACAGAGGACAAAGTGCCGTCCTGTCAATTCAGCCAGGGTGCCGGCTGGATCGCCGATGCTCATCCGGAATGCAGCCCTCCGGATGGTGACGTAAGGATTGCTGCGCAGACTCTCCGGCAATTCCTTGAAAAGCTTTCCCCGTTGTTCATTAGCCTTCAGCAGTTCAAGAACCTGATCGTATTCGCAGACATATCTATAGTTGATGGATTTCAGATCAAATCCGGCGGCATAAAACTCAGCGGCCCGAGTAAGGTCTGCAGCAATATGGCGGTAATACAGGCCGAGGTTGCGGCAGAGTTCGGGTTTGCGCAGACCGAGCTTCCAGGCAGCCATCCATTCGTCGTGCGCACCTTGCCAATTTTCAGCAGCAGCCCGCAACAATCCGCAGTAGTAACGGCATCCCGGCGCTTCGGGATGGGAGCGTGCCAATTCTTCGAAACGGGCGAACAGCCCTGGAGGCGGGAAAACGCCGGCAAGGCTGAATTGTTCTGCGCGTTCAATGTTTCCAGCGAGGTAAGCCGCTATCGGGTCTTCATTTTGCCATTGCGCAGCGATATCACGCGCCATGGCGTCGAGTCCTAGTTCGAATAAACGCTCTACTGCGACTAGCCCTGTGCGCAAATCGGTCAAAGCAGGTGTTTTTCCAGCCAGAAGCTCTGGCAATGGATTTTCCGGTGAAAGCATCTTTAAGCGACTGGAAGTCTCAACGCAGGGACTGCCGTTCAAGTGCTGGACGAGCAATGCAATTTCAAGTAACTCCACATTATTCCAGCTGTCGCTTTCAGACAGGATGCGTTCCAGTTCTTTGCGACGGCGCAGCCGGAAGAACAATTCTCCGAGGCGGGCGCTTGCCGCAGGGCGCCAAGAAGCCGAAAAACGCGCTCGTTCAAGATGAAAGATAGCGTCCGGAATGGCATTAAGGCGAAGGCAGCATAAGCCGAGATAATAGGAGATTTCCGGGCTGCGCCGGTTTTTATGCAAGGCTGCTTCAAGCATTTTTCGCGCTTCTTCGACTTGTCCAATTCGCAATTTTCTCACTGCGAGTGCAGTCAGAGCCGGTGTAAAACTCTCGTCAACGGCCAAGGCGGCTTGGTAGCAGGCTGTCGCCTTTCCCGGCTGCCCATTTTCTTCACGGTAAAGCCCCTGCAGATACTGAGCTTCTGCACCGGACAAATCAATTTTTTCATTTGTGGTGACTGGCGGCGCTGGGTCAGCCGGCGAATATTGCAGCAAATTCCATCCATCGCCGTCACATATTCGCCATTGCTTTTCGGCGGCGTAATCAAATAAACGCCCGGGTTCTGGAGTAAATTCGAAGGTTTCCTTTTCCGTGATCAGGCGTACGGTTGGCAGAACTGAATGGCATTGAATGCGTATACGCCCTTCGTCATCTCCTGAAACAGTAAAATCGGCATTGGAAGCCTGATGCTTTGCAAGCATTGAACGGAGCGGCAGCCATTCTTCAGTCCAGGCATGATTTTCGCCGGGGCGCAATAGCATAAAGTCAGTTTGGACTGGCAGTGGCCCAGCCTGAAGTTCAATATTTCCGGCGCCATCAGTAGTCAGGTTCTCATTGGTTACCTGGCCGTCATCTCCAGTGCCAAGCGTCCAGATTTTACGTCCCGGGAGTTCTCCGAAATCCGCATGATGCAACAGACCATAGCCTTTTTCGCGATGGTATAATCCGAATGTATTTTGACGGAGTTTCTGGAAAAAGAGCGGGAGCTGGAAATAAACCTTGCGATAATGCGAAATGTCAATCTGGTTGACCATTGGCAATTGCAAGGCGGCAATACGAGTGATATCCATGGGCGGATGAATGACGCCGTGCGCACAGTATTCCGGGAAAATGAATTCTGTGTCAGGGAATGCCGGCGCTTTTGCGTTTGTCCACCAATATCCCGGATGCGGCAGAGCAGTGCGGTTGCAGCATTGTGATTCGATATGCACAGCGCCGCTATCCGGTTTCAGGGTGACTGTGACCTGCCAGCGCATCCCGGAAACAAATTCCCGGTCAGATATGATGATTGCTTGAGAACCATCCGAGGCGCCCGAGCGGAAAGAGCAGCAGACCGGCAGGTCGGATGTCACCGAATGACTGCCGGGAAAATTGAATTCCATTCCGGTTCCACACCATGCGCCAGTTAAACCGGCCATCACCGGCTTCAAAACAGGATTGCGGAAAAGTAATTCCTGATTTGAAATTTTGTCCACTATGCTAATCAGCCTGCCGCCAAGCTCAGGCAAAAAAATGAGCTTCAGAAATGCGTTTTCCAATTCCATGGTCCGCATTTCCCTGTCCTCAAACTCTGTGCCAACCAGTTCGTTGAGGCAATAGGGATAAACCCGTCTCCCACGCGGCAAAGAAGGCGTCCACAAAGGCGCAAGCGTATCACTTTCTCCAGGACGACGCCAGGGAATGGTTATCAGGCTTTCGCGATACTCGACTGGCTTCAACATAGACTATATCCATTTTGTGCTGTTAACATTGCTGTCCACTCACTATGGATAAGTATAGCTCAGGCGAAATCGGTTAACAAGGATGATTATGTCAAAGATACCGGACGATCGTGACAAATTATAGGAAGCATCCGTAAGGACTTTGGTAGATTCTTTTTAACTTATGTACGCGCGCGTAAGGAAGCAAAAAAATTGCCACATTATGCTAAAATGGGATAGGTGGGGAAGCACAAGGGGGAGGAAAAAGCCTACGCCCTTTCCTCCCCCTCGCAAAAACCAACGATAATTTTCAGGCGGGCTCCTACTGGAGCCTGAACTTCCGGGGACTCATGCCTGTATGACGACGAAATAATCGGCAGAAATGGCCATCATCACAACAACCCACGCGAAAGGCGATTTCAGCAATGCTCAGTTTGGTTTCCCTGAGCAGTCGTTTGGCTTCAAATATTTTCAGATTCGTGAGGTAGGCAGTCGGTGTCTGATTGAACACAAGCGCCCAGTACCTGAGCATATTCCGATAACTGAAGCCATATTTTTTAGCCAACTGAGAAAAGTTGATTTTTTCCGTAAAGTGGGTTTGCAGATAAGAGGCAATTTTCCGAATTTTCTTTTCATAATCGTTTTGCGGGATATTGTATTCGACAGTCTGCAAAAAACTTTCGTGAACCAAGATGTAACAATCCAGGTCAAGACGGTCGGCTACGCCAAGCTCTCCAAGCCGGCTGCTTGATTCAGCCACCAACTCTATAAGAGCATCAACACGTTCAGACAACGGAAATTCCGCCAGACTGAAAACTTGCGGCATTGCATTCATCAGAAAGAACGTTGCTGCTTCCGGCGGATAAGAAAAATACAGCGCATCGGCTGTATCTGCATTGAGAAATTCAATGCTTTGCCCCGGTTTTTTGATCATCATGTGCGGGAAATCCACCCTATGCAGCACACCATTAATGCGGATTGCCAGGTGGCTGTAGCAGTTGGCGGAACGCCGGAAACAAAATTGAAAAGAACTGCATTTGCTTTCGTTGACCAGCCGGAAATCAGGGTGATATGCCACCGTGCGAAGATGTGGAATCATGTGGAGTTTACGAGGCAATGACTCCAGCCACAAAATCGCTTGCGTTTCTTCAGATGCTTTCTTTTCTGTCTTAATGGACATTCCCGCACACCCACTCATGCAAAAAACGTAATCAGACAGGAATCTTGCCAGGGTTAGTATGGGCCAGAACCTGACTGAGGCGATTGCTCAGAGTTGAATACTTCCTCATTCCCTTTCGTTACGGCTGTCAAGATTTCCTCAATCGCGCCCGACGGTGTACAAGGCGATATCGGGGCGATTACTGAGCCAGCCAGGAGCGCCCTGGGCGAGAAGACGGCGGTTGCCGACGTCGGTGTCGGAATAGAATGCATTGGCGCGCAAGCCGAGTTCCTTGCAGAGCGCGTAACATTCCGGACCACTGTGCGCTGCGACCGGTTGCACGAAGCGGCAGCCGAGCTCTTTGCAAAAACGCAGCTGCTCAGGAGTGCCGCGTTCCTTCCACGGCGGTGTGTAGCAGATTTCAATGGCCGGGTTGATGTCGCGGACGGTCTTGATCTCATCCAATGAAGCCAGGGCAAGATAGCCATGATCGACCATGTCGTACTTCAAGTATAGCCGGCAGACTTCAGCAATGCCGGCCGCGCCGGTATAGACCTGGATGTTCATGCCCACGCGGCCGCGGAATTCCTGCAAGATATCCTCAAAACTGGCGATGGGCATCTCAGCGTAGGTGGCCTCGCTCAACGGCTGCTCCGGGACGTTCCGGTGGGAGAAGTTTGCTTGCTTGAGCTCCGCGAGGCTGTAGTTTGCAGGCGGCCCCTGCAAGTTAGAGGTACGGTCAAGCTTGGCGTCATGCAACAGGACGGGCACGCCGTCCTTGGTCAGGCGCAGGTCGAACTCAATCATATCGCTGCCACATGCCACTGCCTTGCGCATAGCCAACGCGGTGTTTTCCGGATAACAGATACTGGCGCCGCGATGCGCCGTGATGATGACCTGAGACCAGTCCTCGTAGAGACCCGTCAGGGATTGATAGCGATTCGTTGCCATAACTCTCCTTGATTTCGTCGTCAAATAACTTATCCTGCCACCCGCCGAGACACCTTTTGAACCGGCCGGGCTGATTGCATCGGCACTCTTATCTACTGATAATATAACATACGCCGGCGACACAGGGCTGTCGTCGGCGTAATCAACTTAGGGTTGACTATCCGCCCACAACTTAATTTATGTGTCACCCTTACAGGGCTCCAAATCTATGCCATCCCACCCAGGGCTGCGCCGGGCCTAGCGGCCCGGCTTACCCTGGGCTTCTATGTGTCGCCCACCGGGCTTTTGCCGCTTCGCGGCGGTGAACGTTATGGACGCTGATTATCGTATGTAAGCCTGGCGGCCCAAAGGGCCAGCAACATAAAAGCCCAGGGTGAGCGTAGCGAAGCCCTGGGTGGGGCGTATAATAATTTTGAGCCCCGCAAGGAGTGACACATAAACGCCGTTTTGAAAAAACTTTCCCCCAAAAAACAAAAAATCGTCTGGTAGTAGTACAAATATTCGAGGGCAGCTATGCCCCCTCAGTCCTATTGGCCGTCCTATGCGTGTCATCACGCTTGCAGCAGCCTGAAAGCCGGACTGCAAGCGCTCATCACCACGTCTTGCCCATTGCCTATTTTGTCGAGAAGATGGCCGCCCTGCCCTTATTTCATCACGGTTTCAGCTGCATTTGGTAGACTTTAGCTTCGTATGGGCTGAAGGCATCTTCCGTGCGATTGAGGATGCGGTTGCTATCAAATGGCAGGCTTATGCTTGCCTGTTCCGGCAATGGGAGAGTATTGATGCTGCCGTTTTGATTGATGGCAATGACCGTCAGCAGCGCTCCATTTTGCCGTGCAGCCACCAGGAATCCCGGGGCGTTTTTGCAGGGATACTGCACTGGCTGTCCAGCCTGCTGGAAGGCTTGAAAGACAGGTTGGATTTCTGCATTGAGGTTGGAAATCAAAGACCAAAGACGGCTTCGCTCGCGCGGGAGAAATCCGTGTCCCATGTGGAAGATAATGCCTGCCATGCCATTGGCAATGGCCTGAAAAGCAGCGGCGCGCAGCTCTTCGGCGATGCGAGATTGCTTATCGGGAATAGTTCCGCCAAGCCAAAGCAATATAGGTTTGTCAGGACAGGCCTCGCGGATTGCCAAAATATCGCTTTGCAGATTGGGCATCATCTCTTTTGCATAGCTGGCGCTCCAGGTGGCCGCCTCATAAATATCACAATGCGGAGTGAATTGCGCGGCGACAGGCAATCGGTCAACCTGGATGGAAAACAGGCTGTCCGGGCTGAGCTGCTTGAGTTCCCGGTAGATTTTCTGATACCATTGCGCGGAATCCATATACGTCAAGCTGCCATCGGCGTTTTTGCAGGCTGCCCCGAGTTGCGCTTCATAGGCAATGCGCCAGAAGCAATTTTGGGCCGCTGGAGGCGCCTGGAATTGTTTATGCAATAGTTCCTGGTATTGTTCCCACGGCGGAAAGGTATAACCAACCCAGCCATCCTTTCGCAGGAGGGTCGCACCTGGAACGGTATTTAGACATACAGCATTTTGCTGCAAGCCGTATTTCCCGTATGACAAGTTGAAGCAATCCTGATTGTGCAGGAAATGCTTTTCAGTCGAACAGGCGCCAACCAGGAAAATTGGCTTATCATCGAGCAGGAGCTGTGTTCCTCGGCAGCTCAGTTTGGCATCCGCGGGCAATGGCGCTGCTTTCCGAAGGTGCGGGATATATTGAAATGCTTTCAAGGTTTGGAAATGGGTTCCACTCTGTTCCCAACTGGCCCGTAAGTACAACGTGCCAAAGGGAAGGCCGCCCAACGGCAGACTTCCGGAGAGCGCATCCTGGCTCTGCGAGAGTATGCTGGGGCTGTTCAAATGACATTCCTGCAACAGACTGAGCTGCAGTTTCTCTATCGGGCCAGAGCCAGGAGAAAATTGGGGATTCAAGTTAAATTCCAGCTTGCCGTCTTCAGGCGTATAGTAGTATTTATCAAGAGTGAGAAGATGATGGAATTGCCATGTGAGCGAAGCTTCTTGGTTAAGAAAAACATGTTGTGCGCTTTCGGAAAAAACTTTGAAAGTGACTTGTGAGCTTCCTTTCAAGGGCACGAAAGTACTTTGGATGTTTTCATCAAAATTGATGAAGCCCGGTGTCAGCGGATCGATTTTCTTGCTGCTCAGAACAGTGGTCTGGTCAAGCAGAATCTGCGCCTGCAAATCACTAGGCGGATTGGCAGGCAATTGTATCGTGCTGCGAATTTGGCTGCCCATGATGTCGAGTTCTGTGATGACAGCAGGCGCCCAAGTCGGTGTGACGCCGAAATGCAATTTTCCATATGTGTTGGGGTCATGGAAATTGCGGCTTCCGCTCCAGCTGGAGACGTCCGCCGTGCTTCCCTGGCGGTTGCGGGCAAAATTAACCAGCCAGCAGGCGCCAGGCTGAGGCTTGCCAGTTTCAAGCACAGCGTATGGAATGCGCAGCTCCATCAGCCAGTAGCGGTCATGAATCGAACTTTTCTGCGAAATACCCTGTGGTTGCCAGGAAAGGTCTTTCTTGCGTGCAGAATAAAAGAATCCATCAAGGTTGAAGCATAAATGAAAATACGTGTCTGTATTGTCTTGCATGCGCCCATCCTTGATGATCTGCTCCGGCGCCAGGAAAATTTCAAAAGAATCATCCCGGAATACAGCCATGTCATCATGGCGTTGGCACTGGGTTTTGACTGTGGTGCCCGGATGGAGTGCGCCCTGCGCCAGCAGATATAGCGCATCATCGTCATAGGCGGCGCGCACAGTCGTCCATTCCGATGGCCAGGAACCGCGAATGCTGGTAAAACCGCCGCCAATCGCTGCTTTCGCCCAGGCCGGCTCATTCGAAAGACCGTCAATTTGCATGGGTTCCGAAATAGCGCCAGGCAGATACAAGCTGGGTTGCGCAAATGCCGACAGACTGACACCGATAAAAAGACAGCCCCAAAAAGATTTCATGGCAAAGCTCCATGTGCGGTGAGTTGTGGTCGTATCGCTTTTCGGCTTCTGGCCATATACGGCATTCTGAAGGCCGGACGCTGTACGGCAGGCTGAAAATCACTTCACAATGTAAACATGCACCCCCAGCGGCTTAAAGGCGTCCTCGAAAACGCCGTCTGCATTGGGCTGACAAACATGGCCATCAAAGAAGTCGACGATTGACTTTGCTCCTGGGACAGTGATCCGCGCCGTGACTGGCTCACGAACTGAAGACGCCGCAAAGAGAATTCGCGATTCCTTGTCCCCCTCTTTCAGCAGGAGGCTGACGGAGGGATTGTCCAGGCAATCGAAGGCCGCCCCGGAGAGCACCTCGGGCTGGGGAGGCTGCACGGCCGCGGCGCGCTGGCACAACACATCATAAAGGCTGCGCAATTCCCTGGACACTTCCACCACCACCTGCCATTGCTCCGCCGTAAAGCCGGTCTTGAGGTTTTCTCCGTAGCCGGCATAGCGGTACCAAATCACTCCCTGCGCACCATGAATAATCGCCTGATAGCCCATGCTGCGCAATTCCTCCTTGGTTTGCAGACGACGCCAACGGCCGCAGTTGTAAAAGTACTGGATAAGAGGCCAGCAACTGCGCGTCGGCGCCTTGACAGCCTCGACGTCCCGGCGAATGGCTTTCATAGTGGAAATGACCGTGGGGACAACCCGATCCATGTCTTCCTTGGAGTCATTGTGGACTGGGTAGATTTCCGGTGAGAAGTTGTCGCTGTACAAGGCGTATGGCCGATAGCGGGTTTTGGCATATGGCCCGAGCGGATCGGCCTGCGTTGTAATGCGATGAGGATCAATGGCCTTGATGGCATTGTAGCGTTGGCGCATCTGCTCTGGCGTGATGTGATTGGCCGTGTCATCGCCGGTGTCCCAGGCAAGATTCGGCAAATGCATCTGGTAAACGACGTTCTCCGCCAATCTCTGGATATCGCAGTCATTGGCGCCGCGACCAGCTGCGATGTAAAGCTTAATGCCGTGCTTTTCAGCGGCGGTAATGTACTCGACGGCATCTTTCTGGCGGAGGGTGAAGCCACTGAAATGACGGGCGAAATTCATTCCTGCGTCTGCAAACATCTGGAAAAGCTTGTCATAGTTGTTGTCGTTATGCTCGCATTTCACAGCGCACGCCATGCCAATCGGGAAGAATGGCTTGCCGTCCACCAGAGTCATGCCGTCATCCCGCATAGTGACCAGGTTCGTTGTGCGGGATTTGCCGATGTAGAACACCTGCTTTTCCGACATCTCATTGCCGAGAATATCGCTCAAGGTGATGGAGACAATATTGACTCCTTCTCTCCAGCCGCCTTTCGGAGGCGGAATAGTGACAGTGTCCCCAGAGCGCGAAATCGTCGCCAAAGCATCAATGTCATTTACGGAGATAGATAATTTGTTCCAGCAAATCGGATTTTCATCGGTGACGGAAAACACAAACGGCGTCATTTTGTTTTCCGTGGGGGAGGCGCTCAGGCGCGTAGCATGAGGTGGCGCGTTGTCAGAGCCCATTTGCCAATGGTTCAAAATTACGGCACCGGCGTCAATGGAATGAAGCGTTGGCGCCGCCTGCTCGGTTGCGGTCATCAACACCTTCAGCCTCATCCACTTGGCGTCCGGCGCCAAGTCCGCAGGATTGCGCGAAGCTCCCAAAGCCGTGAAGTCCGACCATGCGCCTGGCAAACCGTCGACCTCCGGCGCTACGGACGCTTGCACCTGGACTGACGTGCCCGCCGGAATGTCCGCCTCCCAGGAAACTGCCCCGCCAATTCGGCACGGTCTGGTGACAAATGACGCCGTCGAGCTGTATGGGCTATTCTGCCGAATCACGGACAATTTGGCCTTGGTAAATGCGACCACCTCCCCTGGCTTAAGATCAGGAGTATCTGCTCCCAGGCTCAAGACCACCGACTTCGCCTCCCTGGGAACATCAAATTCAAGCATAGTCATCGCCGGGACTGGCTCTGCCACATTAAATGAAAAAGATGATTCTCCTGGCAGCTTATCCCCTTTTGCGTCGTACCAAATAAGGGCGTTCTTGTATGAGTTGCCATGTCCGGCGGCACTCGCCATTTTCGGATTATTGCTGATCACGTTGAGTTCCAAGACCAGCCTCGCTGCATTCGGGGGCAATTCGAGCGGCTTGCTCATGAGTTCCCAGGCTGTGTCAAACAGGCGGTCTTTCGGAGGGACGCGCTGTGGATTCCGCTCAATACGCAAGCTGGGGATGTCATGCGTAGGAGCGTGGTGTATCCAAGTGAAATCTTCGAAAATGCGGTGCGGCAATACCCATGATTCTGAGGGCTTGGCGAAATCATCCGCCAAAAGCGGGGCGCCGACAGCTTGGGCGACGGTCACTTTCCCCTTGCTTACTCTGACATTTTCGCCGTCATTCACCAGTGATGATATTTCCGCCCTCTTCTGGGGAAGGCTTCGGCAAGCAGTAAGCGTCGCCAGGAACAATAGGCCAATAGGAAGAAGGTTCTTTGTAGCATTCATGGTTTCACTCCTTGGGTGGTTCAGTGTGTCCTAAGACGCAAAAAGATGAAACGACAATCTGCAAAATATAGTTAATGCACGAAATCTTGTGCTACTATCAGCCTGAATCTTGTTTTTTGGGAAAGATTTTTTCTAGTCGGCGCATAGATATCGCCCCTTCAGAACTACAAAATTATATATCATCTCACCCAGGACGGCGCTCAATTACTGCGGGCTTTTATGTCTTGATCCTTCAGGCCGCCAGCACGACATACGGCAGCGTGGATTCTACACTATAAGCGTTCATCGCAAAACTTCACACATTTACAAAAATTTCGTGTCCTGTCGTGTTTTTCGTGGTAAAAAAATAGGTTGTGGACGCCAGCCTACACTAAGGACATGATGGACGACGGCTGCGGCGTCGTATGTAGTTCAACTTTAGCTTGCCGTATGTTTTGCTCTTTTAGCGTTTCTGCCGCTGTTCGTCTGTGATCGCGGTGGACTTGGTGGACATGACAGCCCCTCGCCCCTCGCCCCTTTCCTGCGGCCGCTGCTCACCAATTGGTCAACAGGTCAGAGCAGATATCCATTCCGGTAAAACGGTAGGCGCCATCCTCCAGGCGGACAGTCCTGCCATAGCGCGATTTCAGCTCTAATCCTGGCGGCAGTTTTAAGATTGCCTCGGCCGGGCCAGGCCCGTCTCCAGTGATGACGACACAGACCTTGTCTCCCGCCTTGTATGCGCGCGCCTCCACGAAGTTCTTGCTGCTGCTCTCCATAACCAGCTCCGGGGCGGTCTCGTCTGTCCATGTGAACGGCCCCAATTCGCGAAGCATCTGAACCACATTCGTCACCTTCGGCCACCAGACTGCGGATGAGCCCGGATACGCCTTTTCCCCCAGAAAGAATATCGTGGAATAGCTGAAGAAGGAGAAGCCTTTGACGTCATTGTTCAGGCATTGCAGAGCCATGGAGCGCAATTCTTCCTCGGTGGGATAGCGGAATTTGCTGGGGGGATACTGAAGACAGCCCCAGCTGAATGCCTGCAAAGCGAACCACGAGCCGAGACGCGCATCCGTCGCCTTCACAAAATGCCGCCGCATTGACGCCATGGAACGAGACTCTTCTCCGTGAATGGGATAGCAATCCGGCCAAATGATGTCACCGGTCGCCGCAAAACAGACGTGGTCTTTCGGCACACAAGTGCAGGTCAAAACCGGATGAAACGGGTCAATCAGGCTGATGCGCTGACGCAGCTCAGTGACTCTGGGCAATTCACCGAGGGGATTCTCGTCAGCCACGTACCAGGCGATAATGGCTGGATGCCGTTTCAGGTTTTCAACCACGTATTCGCAGATTTCCAGAGGCCCTTTCACGCCTTCAAATTCCTTGACTTCATTGTGGATTTGCTCCTTGAGGGACACGATCACCTTTAGTCCGTGCGCATGCATGTAGTCCAACCCCCGTTTCAAGCGCGCAATCGTTCTTGGCTTCGTATCCCCCGCATTCAAGGACAGATTCAATGTCGAATACGGCATCAGACAAGTGAAACCCGCCTCGCTGACGCGCTGCACGACCGTTTCATCCACGCTGCCCGGCGATGAGCAGATGACCAGGGGCAGAAAACGCTCGCCGTTGACATAGAGAAAGCCCTTCTCATCGCTGACTGTGCTGCCCGGGAAATCCCCCTCGCCTTCCGCTGTCACCCGAAATGTGCAATTGGCGCTGCCAGCGATTTTCTTCGTTTCCTCATCCAGCAAGAACAATCTGACCGCGTGCTTGCCGACTGGCAACGAGCCGAACTTGACCTCAGCCAAGCCATTGTTCAACGGGAGCCTATAGGCCTGGTTTCCCATGCGGACATCCAGCTGGAGGCGCTTCTCATCCCGGGCTTGAGGGTCATAGACGCGGAAGACCACCTTGCCGTCAGCTCCCAAATTAAACTGCTTCGGGGTCAGAGGATAAATCGTCGCCATCTGCTCGCCCTTGCGGATAATCTTGATGTCATCCCAGTACAGCGTTCCGGTAATCTTACGCCCCTCGCCAGGAACATATCCCCCCAGGGTGATGACGCTCCTGACGCAGCCCGGCGGCATCACGAATTCTTTCCCGATTTCCTCCCAGTCATTGCTCTGCCCTTCCGGTATTGCAACAATCAAATAGCAACCGCTCAGATACTTGCCAGCCGCGTCAAAATTATCAATCCAGAATGGGTGAATAGAGACCCTGCTCCTGGCATACTGCTCGTCATCCGCATAGCTCACATTGTCAGAGCGGAAACGCAGAGACACATAGTAAATCTTGCCGGGTTCGCCACGGAACTCGCGCACCAGCTTGGGGTGCGCCGCCGCATCGTCACGCACTGACATGGCGCACGCCGAACCATTCGTCCCCATCGCTGGCGCGATGACGATAGGCCGCCCGCCAGACCTGGGCGCCCAAGAACCCATGCCCTGGGAAAAATCCTCGCTGAAAACAATCTTTTCTTCGTCAGTATGCATCTCATACCCAGCCGGCAAATCCGCCGCCGCCCCAGCGATGGCGCCTGCGAGCAAAGCCGCCATAAACAAATGACTACGTGACATGATTTCACTCCTTGCTTAATTTTTGCTGAACGGCAAAATGTGGCGCATGCCCCTAGTTCTTCGGATTAACATGGTGAAATATACTCCAGCACAATCAAAAAAACATCCCTGCCATCCCATAACTTGTGCGGAGAGTAATCGGCCAGCCGCTGATAATCACCTTTTGCTACTTGCATGCGAAAGCTCACGAAAAACAAGTGTCTTCGCTCCTCAGTCCACTAACATCCATTAACGTCCACGTCCACTGACCATTAATGTCCACTTCAGTCCACAGTCCATCGTCTACTGATGTCCATTAAAGTCCACTTGCGTCCATTGTCCATTGTCCACTAAAGTGCCTTACCCGGGGCGCCTAGCTCCGCAGCTTGCCGGAACCCCAAATATCAATCGGTGACCGATTACTGCGGAGAATACCCAAAACTGCGGACAGTGATTTCACCCTCGTGCCGACGACGTTCCCGGCAAGCATGTTATATTGTTGTGTGACTCTTGCCTGACACCATCTCCTGATTTGCCGTGCCACCTGGAAAACACTATGCGCCTGATTTGGCTTTCTCTCAATGCGTCGTATTCACATTCGTCGCTGGCCCTGCCGCTGGCTCACAACGCCTGCCAAGACCTGACCGACTGGGAATGGGACGTCGTTGCCGCCACCATCGGCGAGGACCCGGCCGAAATCGCCGTCCAGCTGCATTACAGCGCCCCCGACCTGGTCTGCGCCACGCTGTACTTGTTCACCCTGGAGCGCAGCCTGGACATCCTGCAACGCCTCAAGATCACCCGTCCAGAATGCCTGATCGCTGTCGGCGGCCCGGAATGTCTTGGTGACGAAGCCGTCCAGTTGCTGACGCGCTATCCGTTCATCGACTTCGCGCAGCGTGGCGAAGCCGAAGCCGGACTGCCGCCGCTGTTGAACGCCATCGCTGCCAAGCGCGCCGGCCAGCCCAGCACTGACCTGCTGGCCGCAGTCCCGGGCCTAGTCTGGCGACAAGGCACGCAAGTCATCGACAACGGCGGCGCTGCCTTCTTCGAAGACTGGGCCTTGACGCCACCCTGCCAAAGTCCATTTTTCGACACCACCAAGCCGTTTGTCCAGCTGGAGACTTCACGCGGCTGTCCATTCCAATGCACCTACTGCACCAGCGGCAATACCCCGCTTCGGCTCAAGCCGCTGGACGCCGTCGCCACAGAGCTACGGCTTCTGCACGACGCTGGCATCCGGGACATCCGCCTCCTTGACCGCACTTTCAACATCGACCCCAAGCGCACTGTCGACCTCCTGCGCCTGTTCAAAGACGATTTCCCTGACATCCATTTCCATCTTGAAATCCACCCGTGCCTGCTGCCGCCGGTCGTCCGCGCTGAGCTCCAAGCGGCTCGACCTGGGCAACTCCATCTGGAAGCCGGCATCCAGACGCTCAACAACAGCTCCCGCGCTCGCATCGGCCGCCAGCAAAATCCAGAACATGACCTCGCCGGCCTGGCCTTCCTCGGCGCCTGCGATAATTTCGAAACCCATGTCGACCTGCTCGCCGGCTGTCCAGAGCAATCCTGGGATGACATCATCAGCGACGTCGGTCGAGTCATCAGCGTCAATTCGGCAGAGGTTCAGCTTGAAATCCTCAAGGTGCTGCCAGGCACGCCGCTGCGCCAGGATGCGCCCCGCCTCGGCCTGCGCTACCATCCTTATCCTCCATACGACGTCCTGCAAACCGACACCCTCTCACCTCAAGACCTGCTCTGCGTCCGATTTCTCTCCCGGCTCCTTGACCTCTACCACAATCATCCTGACCTGCGGCCCGCCTTCCGCCAGGCCAGTCGCGAGCAAGAGCATTTCCTGCTGAATTTTCTGGATTTCCTCTTGGCTCGTGGCCTCACTCTTGGCGCTGCCCCGGGCCTCCGGCGGCGTTTCGAACTGTTCTGGGAATTCGCCGCTCCCTTGCCTGCCGTCGCCGCTGAACTCGCCTGCGCCTGGATGATTTGCGCTTTCCCGCCTGGCCTTGGCCCCACAGCCAACGCCGTCCTCGACAGGGGCATCCCGGAAGAGGCCCAACTCTGCTTTGGGAATGACGACGAACGACGGAGCGAACGACACGGCGTCAAGTTCTGGCGCCTTGACCTGTCCGACCGCCAAGCCTGGTTCGCATACGACCGCGCCATCGCGCCTAACCGCGCCATTGCCGCTTGGCAACGACTAACCACTGAAAACAAATCACCATAACCACCTGTTTTCCCAAAAGGCCTAAACAGCGATTTTTTAGCTGAAAATTTGCTTTTTTCGGCATATCAACATACACTATAACCCAATACAAAATAGGTAAGCCCTTTATAACGATATCGGCGGGAGGTCATTTTGGACAGTTTTGCGATCAGTTCACGTCTTCTTGACTGGTATTGGACGCATGCCAGCCAGCGGACTCCTGGCTACCAGCTGTCGCCATCCGGATGGCTGGATCGACTGTATGACCTGAATCGCCAGGCCAAGAAAACAACTCGGTCAGACTCGCGGCCATGCATCGGCATCTGGGGGCCATCGCAAAGCGGCAAATCCACCCTCTTGGCGCAATACATTGACGCTGACGCTGATCCGGAAGGACGTGGCTCCGCGCTGGACTGGCCGGGTGGCACGCCTGGCCGCTTCCGCGCTGGCTGCGAACATGGCATTGGCCTCAATCCCTATAATCAAGGCAGCGACGCATCCGGCTGCGTCACCCGCTACCACCTCTGCCAAGAGGTCAAACATCCGCAATTCCCAGTCCAAATCCATTTCAGCACTCTCACCGAACTCCTCCATTCCCTCGCAGCCGGCTATCTGAGCGAATGTCGCCTGGAGAATGTCGACGGCGAGACCGTGTTCTGGACCCGCGATTCGCTGCTGGCCAGCTTGGCTAAAGAAGGCCTTGATGTCACCGGCGACAGCCAGCCAGTTCCGGCCAGTCGAGACGGCTTTGAAGCCATGCTCGCCCTTTGCGATGTAATCGGGTTGCTGATCAGCGCTGGCGAGCAACGCTACAAGAATCTCAACGCCAACGGCAGCTGGCGGGAAATCCTCCGGCCGCTCCTCCTCAATGCCGCCGAAATCACCGCTGACGCAAACAAAGTCTGGAGCCTGGCCGCGCTCGTCCTCTGGGATAAACGCAAAACCCTCACCGCACTCTTCGAAAACCTCCGGCGCAAACACAGTGACTTCACCCGGCTCGCCAGCGGAAAAAATCTCTATTGCACTCTCGAAGCAGCTGGCATCCTCCTTGACATTAACGCGGTCGACAACTTCCTCAACCCTCCCAACGACTTCGCTGCCAACCGCGCCCGCCGCATCCGCGATTGGAGACTCCAAACCGACGGCGACGACCTCCTTATCGGCGCTGACTCCGGCGCCCTCTTCCTCAAGGAAAACATCGACCTCGGCTATTTCCAGGCGATGACCAGGGAAATCGTCATTCCCCTCCATCCTACGCCCTCCATGCCTGCGGCTTTCCTCGACGTGATGACTGGCGCTGACCTGCTTGATTTCCCCGGTGTCGCCCTCAAATCTAATCAAACGGCCGAAGAGAACCAACTTGATAGCGACAATGCCGACCTTTTCGATCCGCAACTGTTCACCCGAGTTCTCAAACGCGGCAAAACCGCTTCCATCGTCACCTCCTACGCTTTAGACGGCGCTATCGACGCCTTCATCCTCATGTCGCGCCTGGGGCGTTTCCCGGCTCAGCCCCGCCAAATCCGCGACGGCTTCCGCCTCTGGTGGCAGAGCGTCGACCCCGGGTATGACTTCACCTCGCCGGAACCGCCGCCCCTGCCTTTATTCCTGGTGCTCACCTTCGGCGGCAAGCTCATCAGCGACGTGCTGACCTCATTTGGGCAAGTCGGCAATGGCCTCCTGCCTCTATTCGCCATGCTCGACGCCCTTGATCCCCTGCCTCAAAAAGCCCTGACCTTTGCCACCACCTACAAAATCTTCCCGGACGGCAGCTTCATTTTCCCCAATTCCGCCCAAGGCGGCGCCCTGTCGCCCGAGCAAAAGCAGGAGCTGCTCGCCAAGGCCAGGGATAACATCATGGCGGATAAAGACTTCCAAAAGCAATTCAACACTCCGGAAAGCCGCCGCTCGTTCGAAGAAATGGTCGCTGCCCCAGACGGCGGCTGCCATTATCTATTCCAACAGCTGGCCAAGCATATTGACCCGACCCGACGCCAGGAGCTTGAGCGCCAGCTCCAACAGCAGTCCCGGCAACTTCTCCAGGAACTGCTGGAAACCGCCCTGCCAACCCCGTCCAAAGACGCTGACCGCCGCGCCATCGCCTTGCGCAAAATCCATGATGCCACCCAGGCGGCGTGCCTCCGCCAGGAGCCGTTCGACTATCCCGGCGCCGATGCTTTCAACGACCCGAGCGGCTGGATCGCCTGCCTCATCCGGCGGCTTCAGGATATCAATCCCGAAGCCATCGACATCCCGCCCGCCCAGCTCGGCACCCAAGCCGCCAATCTGAAAGACTATCTGAACCGGCAAATGCTGAAAATCAGGGACAGGCTCCCAAGCGTTGACGCCACTGCCGGCTGGCCCTATCGCGACCTGGGCATGGACACACCCAGCGACACCCGGCAATTCCTGGCTTGCCTGCTGGAAGCCGCTGACCTCGATCAACTCCGCGCCTGGATGATTGAAAACTTCTATCAACGCCAAGTCCCAATCACCGCCAGAATGCGCTCCTGCCTGGCCACCGCCATCGCCAATGTCACCTGGGAAGGAACCATGCACAAACCCAGAAAGCCGGACACTGAGGTTGAAACCGCCAGAACAAGGCTCGAATTCTATGCCAACCAGGAGCGTGACTTAGCGCTCGGCAATTCCTGCGACCGGGAACAGACAGCGTATTACCGTCAAACCGTCGCGCCATTTCTGGAGCGCATTCAAACCATCCTTGTCGCCGGAACCGCCAACCAGCGGCCGGAATTCCCTGGCGATGACACCCTGGCTGCCCTGAAAAACGAAGCCGCCAGCCAGAGCCAGCCCGTCACCCCCTGACCAATGCTCTTTACTTAACGCTTTGTAACCACACCAACGATGACGCAACACCGTAAAACCGACCTTGGCACTCAGAGAACGCAACAAACCAAACCGCAAATCCGCGTGCCATTTCATCCGTCAAAGCAACAACCCTAGAAAAAAATTTCGTGCCTGTTCGTGTATTTCGTGGTTAAAAAAGCCTCATGTAACGAGTATTGCCCCCCCCCTGACCCACCGCGTTTCGCCATTGCCACGCCCTGTTAAACTGCCCCCAACCACCACACGCCATGCAAGCAATCTCACTCAGCTGCGACTCGGGACATCATTTCTTCTTCCTGCCGATGTCCTTCAATCGCAAAGACCTGGAGCCGCCGGAAGTCCGTGCCAGAGTCTTTGCCGAAGACGACCCCGACTGGGATGAACAATGGCTCCAAGTCGTCGACGCGGACTTCCACACCCGCCTGCGCGAGGTGCTGATTGGCGCCAATGACGACTGCCGCTGGAAAACCTGGCCCGGCAAAACCTGGATTCGCTACCGCTACGGCAGCAAACGCCGACGTGGGCGTGAAGGCGACGCCATTGGCCTCTGGCTGGCGCTGGAGACCAATCTCGGCGACGCCAGTCGGGGCTTGCCGGTTGACGCCCGTCCACCCCAGCCGCGCGACCAGGAAGCCTTTCGCCGCCACCGCGACCGCCAGCCCGCGACCGCTGCACCGCCGCCCTATTTCGCGGCTACCCCGCATGATTTGCCCAGCCATCCGCTTACCCTGGGGCTGAAAGCACGCCTGGAGGAAGACGGCTTTGTCATCAAAACCGAGTGTCCGGACCTGGAAATTCTCTGGCCGGCGCCGTTCGGTGGCGAACCCGTGCCGGTTGACCTGATCATTGACCTCGGCAACACTAGAACCGTTGTCCTCGCCCTGGAGCAACGCATAACCAATGCAACTGGCCTCAACCAAGTCTGCCGCCCCATCGACTTCCGGGATGAGCTGGATGGACTCTTTGGCGCACGCTCGCCCGGAAACGGCATTGTCGACTCCAGCTTTGCCCTGCGCACCACGCCGTTCCATGGCTTGGAAGACTCCCTGAATATGCTTCTTTATGACACCGAGCAAACGAAAACCGGCTTCTGGCCATTTCAGAAAGAAGCCATTGTTCTGCGCCAGGTTCGCGAAGTCGCCCCGCACATGTTCGTACACCAAAGCCCTGCGATTCTCGGCGAGGCCATGCGCCGAGCCATGAACGACCCGCAAAATCAGCGCATGATCGCCTCAGGCGGCAACTTCTTCCAGAGCTCCCCAAAACGTTACTACTGGGACAATGACCCAATGGGACGGGACGGACATGCCTACTGGAATATGTTCCCGAATCGAACCGCGACAACGCCTGACTACCGCTTGGGCAACCCGCCTCTGGCCGGAAGCGTGTTCCGCTTCCTGCCGATTGACGGCAAAGACTGGAGTCTCGACAACCCGCCCAACACCTGGCCAGAAGTGTCCCGGCCAGCTACCCAGGCGAAGCAGGCGCAGTACCCGCGCTCAGATACGCTCACCTGGATGGCTCTGAGCATCCTCGAAACTGCCCATCGACAAATCAATGCCGCCGAATGGAAGCAGGATGATATGAAATTCATCCCCCGATACCTCCGCACCGTCTCACTGACCTATCCGGGAGGTTGGACCGAAGACGAGAAAAAAGCCTTTACCGGCAAATGGCAAAAGGCGCTCAACATCTTCATCATGACTCACTTGCGACAGGACGACCAGCGCCCGACCCTCGAACTGGCGGGGGACGAGGCCGTCGCCAGCCAGCTAACCTACGTCTACTCCGAAATCCGAAACCTCAATCACAAGGCTGACGACTGGCTCCGGCTCGTCGGCAGGACTGACTCATCCGGCAAGCCGAAATGCCGGGTCATAACCTTGGACATCGGCGGCGGCACTGCTGATCTCTCCATCGTCGAATATGAAAATCAGTCCTCGTCAATCGTCCGACTGGCCAGCACTCTTTTATTCAAAGACAGCGCCACAGTCGCTGGGGACACGCTGGTTCGCCACATCATCGCCGAAGTCCTTCTGCCCGCCTTGCTGCCAGCCAGCCAGGAAAACAAGACTGAGTTTCTGCGCGAGCGCTTTACCAGCACCAGTGCGGCCGAAGTCTCGGTGCGCCAGCTGGTAATCGCGCAAGTCCTCATACCGATTGTGCATCATTGGCTCGCCTGCCTGGGCAGCGGCATTGACAACCCGCTCCTCAACCCAGAGCACAGCCAGGGCGGCCGCTGCTACTCGCCCAAGGACATCGGCATTGACGAGCGCAACTGGGACCAGCTCGCCGAGCTGCTCGGCATTCAGCTGCGCTACGACAACCCCATCCCGGTCACGGTGGCAGCCCTCAACGCCTGCGTCAACGATGTCTTCAGCGGCCAGGGCTTTGACTTCCTGCAATCTCTGGCCAAATTCATCGCCAGCTACGACGTCGACGTCGCGGTGGTCTGCGGCAAGACCTCGGAAATCCCACACTTGCGCACGCTCATCCACCGCATCCTGCCGCTGCGTTCCGACCGCATCGTCTTTCTGAAAGACTATCAGCCCGGCGACTGGTACCCGGTCGACTTCCTCGCCAATGGCCGCATCCGCGACGCCAAGACCACCACCGCCACTGGCGCTGCCCTGGGCCGAGCCCTGCGCTCAGGATTAGTCAACAAAGGCGGATGGCAACTCCTCCCAACTGCAAAATCAGAATTCTTCACCTGCCGCAACTACTGGCTGCAAATCGCGCCGGATGGCGCGCCCGGGGAAATCTTTTTGACCCCGGAGGAGACGGAAAAAACGCTTCGGGACGTTGCCATCCACGTCCGCATTGATCGCAGTATGTTGAAGACCGCACGTCGACCCGAGCTGGTCTACCGCCTACGCTGGCGGCCGGAGCACCCTCTGGCCAAAGACCCGGACGCTGCCCTCTGCAATCTCGACCAGGTGACGCTCCGGCGCGAAATCGTCCCCGGCGACGCCAGCGAAAAGCTTGTGCTGGTTAAAGCCCTCGGCAGCTTCAAAGGCGCCACCCTCACCGCCGACGACCTCGAACTGATGCTCTGCCCATTGACCACCGAAGACAACTGGCAAGAAAACGGAAAATTATTCCCATGAAACTGAACAACCATCTGTCAAGCCTTCCTCAAATCGGTTGCAGCGCCAGCAGCGGCGCGTCAACTTGGCTGATTGTTCCCGGTCAGGCAGCGAAGGCAGCTAAGCCCAGCGTGACGATCAACCCGATGCCTGTCTCCTATCCGCCACGTCCAGACCTCAGCGAGCAATCGCTTGTTTTCATCGCAGTTCTTTTTGCCGTCGTGGCCCTGGTCGGCATCCTCGCCTGGTTTGCCGCTATCTGGAAACTGCTAGACCTGTTCAAAGCACAAAATCAAACGCAAGCCCCGAACCAACCAGTCGAAGCAGGCGGAACCGCCGCACCCGGGAAGCCCAAAGCAGCGGTGGCGGCAATGACGCCAGGCAGCTCAATCACCGCCACGGAAACAACCACGGCTGAAAAACCTGCCAGCACTCCGCGCGCCTTCAGTCATTTGCTCCCGGATTTCCTTTATCGCGCCGATTTTCAGGATTACGGTGCCGCTATATTCAACGCAGAAGGCGACGCCTCGCATGGAGCCAATCTGTTGATCGGAAACCTGGTCATCCTCAATGCTGCGGTCAAGGCCTCCGAACGGCTCCATTATCACGACTCCATGCTCGAAACTGCCCTGCGCGGCATAGGCGCCTGCGTGGCCAACCTCAACCGAAAACCAAATCTCAACCAGCCGATCGGCGATCTTCTGACCTGGGAAAAACAAATCCAGGCATTCCTTTCAACAACCACGGAATACGGCCTCCGCACCCCCATGCCAGGCGAAAAAGTCGACAACGACTGGATGTCCGCGCCGCCGCGCTCCATCACGGTCAGCGCCGTCGACTGCTGGGCCATTTACAAGCGCAACGACGTCGTCTGCAAAGCCCTGGTCCATTAGCGCCGCCTCTCCACAGACTCCTATGCACAGCGAAAAAAACACCGGCATTCACCTTGCCAGCCAAGAGTACACGCCCCTGAAAGTCGCCACGTCCGGGGTCTATTGGGACGCCGACTTCCAAAATCTGCTCCGCGACCGAGACGGCAGCGACCGAGCGCGCTTCTTCCCGCGCGCCGAACTCACCCCCACCGGCGTCCTCTTCTCGCTGACTGACCAAGGCCGCGAATTGGTCGCTGACAGCAAACCAATGACCCGGCACAAACTGCCGCCCCGCGAACTGGACCAATTCGTCGAAGCCATGATGAATTTTCAAAAGCTGGCTGACGATAGCCAGGCGAGCAACCAGGCGCCGCCGCCTGACCCAACCAAAATCGCTTTCATCAAAACATTCCGCCTGCCTGATCCCGACCGTCAGCCAGAATCCTATCGCCTGGCCGGCCCTTGGTTTGACCAACGCCTGGTCGTGCTCTGGGGATATGACCGGCAGCCGGACGGCGGCAGCTTCCCTGCCAATGACGCCCAGGAAATCAGACAACGACTCCTGCCTTATGTGGACCCGCATCACGGCTGGCGCCGACTAAGCGCCCGCCTCCTGCACGTCGCCGCCGCGCTCCTGCTCATATTCCTGGTCTGGACGATGTTCCGTTCAGCCCAAGCGCCCGTAAATCGCTGCCCGACCTGCCAAGAAAAACTGACTACCGAAGGCGTCTGCCAAAACCGTTGCGCCGACTGCGGCGAGCACCTCCGCTCTGGACAATGCCCGAGCTGCCGCCCGCGCGGCCAGCATCTGACCGTCGCCCCCAGGCAAGCCATTATGACCGGCGACGTCGTCACCGCCTGGGCTGACCAGCCCGGCCTCCTGAGCGTTGACGGCTACGCCAAGCGCCAAGTCACCTCTGCAAATGACAAAGTCCATTGCCGCTTTCCGATTGCCGGCGACTATGCCATCACCTGGGAACCGGAGGCAGGGGAGCTCAACGGCGAATTCGTCCGCCTCAGCGTCCGTGCGCCGCTGTCTGCGGAGCAGCCTGCCGCGCCCTTCCAAGCCGTGCTTCTGCTGCACCCCAACCCGGCCGCGCCTGGCCAAACCATCACGGCCATTGACGCATCGTTTACCGACGTTCCGAGCCGTTCCATCACCCACCGGGACATCCAATGGGGCGACCAAGCGCCCTGGCAGACGCTGGCCGAGGCAGGCAGCCGTTCCTTCCCAGCGCCCGGCTGCGTCCAAGTCACTCTCCGCGTCACTGATGACACCGGCGCCACCGCCAGCAGCACGGTCACGCAGGTCGTCACAGAGCAGCCCATCGAACCGACTGCCGAATTAGACGTCACTCCAACCACCTGCCGCCCCGGCGAAATCGTCCTCGCACGAGACCTCACGCCAGACTGGCCGGAAAGTGCTGAAATACAGCGCGAAATCTCTTGGGGCGATGGCGACGACTTCGCACCCATGCCAGACCAGGAAGCACGCCATGTCTTCACCAAGCCGGGAAGCTACCAAGTCACCTTGCGCCGGACTGATAGCAAGCGCCGCACTGTCACCGCCACCAAAACCGTCATCGCTCAAGCCGACATCAAGCCTGACGCCGACACACCAGCAGCCGCCCTGCTCTGCCGCCTCGCTCTCACGCCAGACATCGCCCTGGTCGGAGAACACGTCACCGCCACAGATGTCAGCGGGCACACCCACGTGACCCGCCGCCAAATCCGCTGGACCGCTGCTGGCGACTACGAAGACTTTACGCCTGCCGAAAATGCCCTTGTCAATCCGGAGCGACAG
>JAAZKI010000203.1 GCA_012799905.1 Lentisphaerota bacterium
ATGCGCCTCAGCATTCAACATTCAGCATTCAACATTCAGCATTCAACATTCAGCATTCAACATTCAGCATTCAACATTCAGCATTCAACATTCAGCATTCAACCTCGCCCCTCGCCCCTCGCCCCTAAAAAAAGCCCCTCGCCCCTATTTTCATTGCATCGCCAAGCGGCGAAAAACCTGTATTCGCTGTTGGCGCACATAGCGTTCAAAATCCATCTCAGCTGCGAGCATCTCTTCCAGGGAATTTTCGATATCCCGGCGTCTGGCGAGGAATTTTCTGGCTTGGGCCGCCATATTGGCCAGCTGGTCGATGGCGCCGTCTCGGCGGAGTTCTTCCAGTTGTTCTGGTTCGAGCACTTGTCGCAGGAAGTCCTCGTGCAGGATTCGCATCAGGCGTCGATAGCGCTTGGCGACTTCAGCGCCGATCAGCTGAGTCTGCCGATAACTGGCATAGAAGGTCGAAAGATAGATAGTCACTTTCTCACGCTGGGCGATCGAATCAAATTTTTCGCTAGCCAGGTCGAGTTCTGCGCAGGCGAAGTTAAATGCGGCCTGGTCACCGAAAGTCAAGGTGCGGATAGTCTCGACTGGCGTGCGTGACTCTTTCAAGTCGCGCATAAAGGTACGTCGGATAATTTTCGTCGCCATTGCGATCATCGCCTCATCCCACTGTTGGCGGCTTCTGCCGTAGAGCCCCATAAAGGCCAGCGCCAATTGCTGTGCTCCGTCCGGCTGTTCGAGGATGCAGTTGGCTGCCAGCATAATCGGCGTATAGTAAGCGGCCATTCGCTTCAATTCAGCCAGGAGAATCGTTTTTCGCCAATGTTGCTTCTGGCAGTCATCCAGAGCAGCCTCCAGCGCCATGAACCGCAGCACGCCATTGCCGAGTTCGTCCATGATGTTGCGCAGCCAATGCAGCAGGTGGCTGTCATCACCCTGCTGCTTTCGCCGCAGGATCAGGCGCAGGTGCGCCAGGGGCGTCAGGCGCGGCAGATTCGGCTGTCGATTCCAGGCTTCCATGCCATAGCGGCAGATAATTCGGTCGGCGAGGCGGGTCACGGTCGGCCAGTATTCGAGCAGGTTGGCGTCCAGAGCCCAAGTCTCGACCCAGGACAGGAATGTCGGCGGCAGTTCTTCGTCATCCAGGACGACCATCAGGGCGTCGCGGATGACATCAGGATCGTGGTCGCCGTCCTGTCGTTTGAAGTACTCGATCAGCCAGTTGACTGCTTGGCTGCGGTCGACTAGCCACATAACCCGGAAGGCGATTTCCACCACGCTGGCGACCACTTCATGGCGTCGGCGGAACGCATCGGCCGCTTTAATCAGCGGCTTAGGCGGTTCGGCGCGGTTAAGTATCTTACACCAATCCAGGGCCGGCCGTTCATTGAGGGGGACTAGCGCGGTGGAGAAGCTTTTTCGGCCCTCTTGAGCCGGACTGATTTCGCCGGCTTCGCACAATTGCCGTGCGCAGGCGTCGAGGTGCTGGAAGTACTCGGCCAGGATTTCAGCGCCGCGCTGTTTGACTGGGCTCTGGCGATACAGGCCGATAAGCCGTTCAGTCTGCTCGGCGGCGACCGGGAAAAACTCTTTGCCAACGGATTCTGCCAGCGCATAAATGCGCCTAAGTTCGGTTGTGGTCAGATCTGGGTTGAGGTCTTCCAACCGTTGCAGGCAAGCGATGAGTTGTTGTGATGTATCCGAAGATGGCATGGCGAAGGGCCTCTGGCTGTCTTGCCGCAGGTCGCGCCGCGCGCGCGGCAGGACTCACGGCGCAGGCGGGAAGAAATGATTTTCGACCGCGATGCAGAGGGCGTGGTAAATCGGCAGGTGTAATTCTTGGATTTGATAGGTCTGCTGAGCCGGGGCTCGAATCGCGATGTCAGCCAGACGAGCCAGGCGGCCGCCGCCAGCGCCGGTCAAGCCGATGATGGTCATCTTCCGGAGGTGGGCGACCTGCACGGCCAAAGCGACATTGCGGGCGTTTCCCGAGGTCGACAAAGCGATCAGCACATCGCCGGGGCGGCCCAGGCCATAGAGCTGCTGAGCCGGAGCGAGAGCATCGCCGAGGTCATTGCCGACCGCAGTGGTGATGCCTATCTGGCTCATAAGGGAAAACGCTCGTAGGCCGCATTGCAGCCGGTCGGCCAGCAGCGGGCCGTCCTCCGGGTCTAATTCGCACAAGCGCTGCTTGTCGGCGGGCGGCAAGGGACGCGGATGAGTGAAGCCCTTGAGCAGCTCGCCCACAATATGATCGGCGTCAGCAGCGCTGCCGCCATTGCCGCAAGTGAAAACTGTCCCATCGGCTTCATAGCAGGCGATCATTGCAGCAATCGCGGCCGCCAAGGAGTCACGGCAGGGGACAAGGACGGGATAGCGGGAAAGCAGGGTTTCAAGAGCATCCATGAGGCCTCCTTGTTAGTGGACAGTGGACAATGGACGGAAGTGGACTTTAGTGGACATTAGTAGACGATGGACTGTGGACGGAAGTGGACGGAAGTGGTCAGTGGACGTGGACTCAAATGGACGGTAGTGGACAAGAGCGCGAGATTAGGGGCGCGAATTAGGGGCATTTGTCATTCAGCATTCAGCATTCAACATTCAGCATTCAGCATTCAGCATTCAGCAGTTTTCGGGGGCATTTCGAAGGTAAGGCGTCCGAGCCTGGCGTTGCGGAAATCCTTGATGATGGCGATGGCGGCGCGGTCGAGATCAGGGACGCCTCCGGGCAGGAGCAGGCCGCGGCGCTGAGCCAGTGCATTGAGCAACTCAGCGCCGTTCTTTGGGATGGCGGTCAGTCCGAGGGCGTCCCAGGCGACAGTCTCGCTGTTTCCCAAGCAATGCACTATCCAACAGAAATACTCTACGACAAGAGTCGGCAGAATCAAGTCATCCTTCATAATGCCGAGCAAAGTCAACAGCAATTCATGTTTCTTATCAAGGATGCGCGGCCACAAAATGCCCGGGGTATCCAGCAGTTCGACATCATTGTCCAGGGTTATCCACTGGTTATGGCGGGTCACACCGGGTTTCGGGCCGACCTTAGCCTTCTTGCGACTATGTAACTGATTGACTAGGGTCGACTTGCCGACATTGGGGACGCCGACGATCATAAGCCGGACAGGTCGGTTCAAGGGGCGAGTCACCCCCCGGGCAGCCCGGGACTCCAGCACGATTCGGCGCCACAACTCAGTCAGTCCGCGGACATTGGCAATCCGGCGCGAATCCAAAAAGAAGGCGCGTTCGCCCTGTTCGGCGAACCACTTTTCCCAAAGACGACTGGCGGCAGGGTCGGCCAAGTCGGTCTTGTTGGCGACCAGCAGGAATGGCTTGTTAGGGAAGGATCGGCGGATTTCCGGATTCCTGGTTGAGGCCGGAGCCCTGGCGTCAACCAGTTCGACGATCAGGTCAACCAGGCTGACGGCTTCCTGCATCTTGCGGGTCGCCTTCAGCATGTGACCTGGGTACCAGCCGGTCAATGCCATGCCGGCAAAGGGATCACTGGTAATGGAACGGGTGTTATTCTTCATCGATTGAGGTTCGAAAGCCAGTCACGGCCAGGGGGTCGGCCAGCGATGGCAGCAGGCGCCAGGGGGCGTCCGGTTGCGGCGCGGCAATCGTCCAGCCATCGCCGAGACATTGCCTGGCCCAATTGGCAAAGGTGAGAATGCCCTGCAAGTCCCAATGGGCGGCGCCATGCTTCCGGTCGCAGTGCGAGCCGTCCTGGCATCCGCCCGGGGTCAATCCATCAAGGCGCAGAAAACCGGTTGTGCCGGCGGCAGCGATCTGCCGGATGGCGCGGTGAGCAGCCCGCTGCGTGACATTGCTTTCCCAGCAGGGCAGGCCGGAACCGTCGTCGCGACGAGCGACCGATGCGACCGGCATAGCGGCAAAATCAAGGGCTAAGGAGAGCACGCCGCCAGCATCGACCGTGGGCAGCGGCGCCAGCCCGCCGCCAGTCGCTTGAAACTCCAGCTGCGTTGCGGGCGGGAAGGCGGCTGGCTCAACTGACGCAGGCGCCCGCCAGGCAATTTGCGAGCAGAAGCGATATTCTCGGGCTTCGGGCATAATATCTTCGCCGCCGCGGAGAATCTGGCGCTGGAACGTCATCTCCTGGTCGCTGACCGCCAAGGCGACCCCAGTGCGATCCGGGCCGAAATCGCCCAGGCCGCGCTGCCAACGCCAAACGTCAAAGCCCATGGAAAACTCAATCTGCACGCCGTCATCGCGTTCGCAGACGACCGCCAGCGGAATCGGGTTGAAAACCAGGGTTTTTCCCGGCGTCAAGTCATGCCATTGTGCGGCCTGGCCACTCGTCCAGGCTGCGAAATCAGGAATGACCAGGACACGGCGCCAAGCGCCAATCAGGGTCGCCGAGCCGATTTCGACGCCGATCTTGGCGACAGTGTCTTTGCGCCAGGAGAGGTCCCAAGTCACACGGGCAGCATTGGCGCCATAGCGGGTTATTTGGCGCAAAGCATTGCCGGACAGTGGGCTGACTTGGCCTTCGCAACTGGCCACGCTCTGTCCGCCCTTGCGGTAAAAGCGCGAAGCGCGGGTGGTGAAAGCCGCATCGCTGAGCCCGTCAAACCGGCATTGAAAATCGCGCAGAACCGCCTTGCCGTCCCAGGCCAATTCAGCCGGACCGCCGCAGGTCTTCGGGCTGTGCCGGAGCAGCCATCCGCCGGGCAGTTGAATCGTCATCATAGTCGGTGTTTCCATCTTTGCTCCTATAGGATAGGGGCGAGGGGCGAGGGGCGAGGGGCGAGCGGCGAGAGGTACATGTAGTCTGCCGTGGCTTTGCGCCTCTGTCCACTAAAGTCCGCTAACGTCCACGTCCACTGCCACTAATGTCCACTGCTGTCCACAGTCCATCGTCTACTAACGTCCACTACAGTCCACTACAGTCCATTGTCCATTGTCCACTCTCCCTTCAATCAATTTTCGGCAGGTCTGGCAATGGTCCTGGCACCTGGAATGGCTTGACCAGGGCTTCATCAAAATCAAACCCATGCATAAAATCATCGATGCTGTCTTCGGGGCTGACCGACAGCAATTCCAGGCCGACCATGTCAAACACGATTTCGCCAAAATCCTCGGTATGGGTCACTCCCCAGTAATCCAGGACTTGGCGCGCCATCGGGCCGTATTTTATGAGCAGGAACACCCTGATTTTGTCAAGCAGTTCCTGGCCGCTGACATGGCGGGGGCCATTCGCCTTGGGGTCTTCCTGGCTGACCGTCTTTACAGCAAAATCGACGGCTTCACGCATGAAGGCATACGCCCCAATCGGGAAGCGTGGCTTGCGCCGGCAGAAAGCGGCGATTTTTTCGGTGAATTCCGCATCGTATTCAGACATGGGTGATCCGCTGCTTGATTTTTTCTGCCAAGTCGGCCATCGCCTCGTTGGAGTCATATTTTCGAGTGGAGGCTGTCATCAGAACGCCATCATTGGCAAAACGCGGCAGGATATGCAGATGGACATGCGGCACAACCTGGCCGGCGACGCTGCCATTGTTGAGGAAGAGGTTGAAACCCTCGGCTTCAGTAGCGCGCATAATTGCAGCCGCGATCCGGGGCGCAACCTGCATCATCCGAGCCAGGTAGTCGTCGCCCAAAGTGGTGCAGCTGTGATGATGATCCTTGGGGACGATGAGCGCATGGCCGAAGTTAAACGGCGCAATGTCCAGAAAGGCCAGGACAAGATCATCTTCGTAAACCGACACCGAGGGAATCTGCTTTTGCAAAATTTTGCAGAAAACACAATCATCGACGTAGGGCATGGCAACCTCCTGTGTTTACGGTCAGCTAACTTCCGAATAATATAGCCCGACTCTCTTCCAAGACAGCGGCAACGCCGGTCTGACTGGTCATCGGCGGGTCGGTTTCGGGGCGAGTGCTATCCGGAACTTATCAACAGCATCGGCGATGGCATGGGCGATGGCATCCTGCCGATTGGCCTGTTGGAGCAACTGTCGTTCAGCCTGATTGCTGATGAATCCCATTTCAATCAGCATGCCGGGGCAGGTGATATTCCGGATGACCGAAAACCGCCGCCGCTTGATGCCGCGGTCGGTGGCGTTAGTAGCGTCAAGCAAAGCTTTCTGGGTTGTATAGGTCAAATAGGCGTTTTCGCGATCAAAGGCATTGGCCGGGCAGCGTTGCTTGGCAAGCACCTTGTCTCCTGTCGGCGGCGTGCCATGCCAGGTCGCAGAAAAAATTTCTATTCCTGACACGCTTGCGTCTGCGGCGTTGCAATGCAGGCTAATGAACAGGTCAGCGCCCCATTTATTCGCGATGTTCGACCGCTGCGCCAGACTGACCGCAGTATCGGAGCTCCTGGTGGTGACCACCGTATATCCCCGCTGCCGCAGTTTCGTGGCCAGGCGCGCAGCTATCTGCAAGTTGAGGGTCTTCTCGAAAACGCCGCCTGCCGTGGCGCCGACATCTTTGCCGCCGTGCCCCGGGTCAAGCACAATTTTGCGGATAGTTCGGCGGGGCAGGGCGGTCGAACGCAGGATAGGATCAATCAGCAGCTGAAAATCGCTGATGCTGAGGAGATATTCCGTGCCCTGCCGGGAGATGGCGAAAGCCAGATGGACGCGGACGCCGCTCAGGGTCATGACCCGGCTGTCCAGGGTGAACATCAGGCGTGAATACACCGAGGTGAAAGTCGCTGTCTTGCCGCTGACAGCGTAGCGCATGCCGTAGTAGGCGGCCACATCGCGCAGATAAAGATAGGTGATTTTGCCTTGCCGAATGAACCGGATAGAGGGCCGAACCGGCGCCGCTCCTGACGCATTCGAAGCCGGGAACGTCAGTCCCGTCAACACCGTCATGAGCACTAGGATAAAAAGTCGTCCCAGGGTCATCTTGGCCTCCCCTTTGAGCAAGATGGCGAGGGAAAAATGGCCGATCGGGGCCGACCGCGTCATTCCCCCTATGATTACGGAGTATTCTTGACCATGTCTGCACTAACGAGAATCTTCTTGTCGGATTTTTTTTCCGGCAAATTGAACATGATATCAAGCATAAGTCTTTCGAGGATAGCGCGCAGGCTGCGGGCGCCCGTGCCTTTACGAACCGCCAGGTCAGCCATGGCGCGCAGGGCGTCTGGCGCAAACTCAAGCTCAACGCCTTCCATGGCGAACAAAGCCTGGTACTGCTTGACCAAAGCATTCTTCGGCGCTGTCAAGATGGTGATCAAATCGTCGCTATTCAATTCCCGCAACGCTGCCATCACTGGCAGACGGCCGACGAATTCCGGGATTAAGCCGAATTTGAGCAGGTCTTCCGGCTCGGCATATTCAAGAATGTTAGGATGGTCTTCGGTCAGGTCAAGGGCGCCAGGGGCCTTGTCGCGATGGAAGCCAAGCACGCGGCTGCCCAGCCGGCGCTTGATGATCTGATCCAGGCCGACAAAGGCGCCAGCACAGATGAACAGGATATTGCTGGTGTCGACTTGCAGATATTCCTCCTGCGGGTGCTTTCGACCTCCTTTAGGCGGCACGTTGGTGACCGTGCCTTCCAGAATTTTCAGCAAGGCCTGCTGCACGCCTTCGCCGGAAACGTCTCGCGTGATGGAGACGTTCTCCGAGCGCTTGGCGATCTTATCAATTTCGTCAATATAGATAATACCGACCTGTGCCTTGCCGATGTTGTAGTCAGCAGCCTGAACCAGGTTCAGGATGATGTTCTCAACGTCTTCGCCGACATAGCCGGCCTCGGTCAGCGTCGTGGCATCGCCGATGGCAAAAGGGACTTCCAGCTTTTTAGCCAGCGTCTTTGCCATCAAGGTCTTGCCGGAGCCGGTCGGGCCCATCAGCAGCACATTGCTCTTTTCCAGCTCCACCCCGCTGGCGATGGCGCCGCCCTCAGCCAAATACTTCAAGCGCTTGTAGTGGTTGTGGACAGCGACCGCCAGGACGCGCTTCACCTGCTCCTGGCCGACCACATAATCGTCCAAATAACTTTTCAATTCGCTCGGCTTGAGCACCTCAGGCATGAAGTCCTTGATGCTGTCAATTTGGCGTTTTTTGGCCGCCTTCGTCTTCGTTAAATTCAGCAGTTCGTTGCTGATTTCGGAGCAGATGGAGCAAATAAACACCCCTTCTTCCAGAGGCGATTGCACGCCTTGGCGCTCGTTGCGGATTTCACGGCCGCAGAAGGAGCACGTCGGATTAAACTCAGTTCGTCTTCCCATGAAAAGGCCTTGCGATTCAAATGGGCGAGGAGCCGACTGGCGCTCGCCGCCTTAACTGCTTATTTCCCGGCTTTGGTCTGGGTAGTCGTCTTGCTCTTGGGAACAAGGACTTCATCAGCGATGCCGTACTTCACGGCGGCTTCGGCGGTCAAGAAGAAATCGCGTTCGCTGTCCTTCCGGATTTTCTCCGCCGGCTTGCCGATATGTTTTGACAAGATATCATACAACACGTTGCGGATATGGAGGATATGCTGTGCGTGGATATCAATGTCAGCGGCTGTTCCTTCATATCCTCCAGAGGGCTGGTGCACCATAATGGTCGCATGCGGCAGCACAAAGCGCTTGCCGTTGGCGCCGGCCGCCAAGAGGATGGCCCCCATGCTGGCGGCCTGGCCGATGCAATAGGTGCGCACATCGCAGGACATCATCTGCATGGTATCGTAAATGGCCAGCCCGGCCGTCACGCTGCCGCCTGGACTGTTGATATACAAATCAATGTCTTTCTTCGGGTCTTCGCTCTGCAAGAACAGCAGCTGGGCGACGATCAAATTGGCGACCGTGTCGTCAATCGGCGTCGCCAGCATGATGATGCGATCCTTGAGCAAACGCGAAAAAATATCATACTGGCGCTCGCCATGCCCGGTCTGCTCCAGGACAAAAGGCATATATACGTTGTTTTTAATGTCCATTATGCTCTTTCCGTTTTGATGGTGGATGTCTCGCGCCGCCGAATAGCCCGGTTCTGTCACTCCTCGGTGATGTCAGCCAGTTCCATCAGCCGATCAATGGTCTTGGACGAACGAATCGAGTCTGCCATTTGCATCAGCTGGCCGCTTTGGGTCATCTCACGAAACGTCTTTTTAACGGAGCTGCGGTTCATCGTCGCCATGATATTGATTTGCTGGGACAATTCTTCATTTTCAACCTTGATGCCTTCGGCGTCGGCAATGGCTTCGATCAAATACTGAAAGCGCGTTCTCTGGCGGGCGATCTGGTCGGCCTTGTCCATGGACTCCTTGATAGTCTCGCGAATCTGCTCTTCGCTGACGCCGTTACGCTGCTGGGTGCGGACGATTTCCCGCACCACGTTTTCCCGGTTATATTCGACGATGGTCGGCGGCAGGGGGAAGTCAACCTGGGCCATAAGAGCTTCAATGAGGGTGTTGCGCAATTCCTCTTCGCGCTCGCGAGTCTTCTGATTATGAATCCTATCCCGCACGCGATTTTTCAGGTCCTCGACATTTTCGGCGTGGAATGACTTGGCCAGTTCATCATCCAGCTCCGGCCGCACTGCGGCTTGGATTTCGAGCACCTTGATCACGTATGGCAAAGTCTTGCCTGCGAAGTCCTCTTCCCGGAAGTCTTCTGGAAAGGTGACCTCCAGGCTGACCTCAGCGCCGACTTCAGCGCCGACCAGCTTCTGTATAGTTCCGGGCAGCAGTTCGGGTTCACGTAAGCCCATCCAGCTGTTTTCGGCCTTGACCAGGTATTCGCCGTTCTTATCCACTTCGAAGTCCTCGGGAAGGGTGGCGTTGTAATTTACTTTCAGGAAGTCGCCCAGTTCTGCCGGACGTTCGACCTGTTGCAGCCTGGCGCGAGAATCAAGCATGTTGCCGAGGTGTTCCTCGACATCCTCGTCCGTGACGTTAATGGCCGACCGGGTCAGTTTCACGCCCTTATACTCTGGCAGGGTGAATTCCGGCTCGGCTTCGCATTTGACCGTAAAGGTGAAGGGTTCCTCCTGGTTAAAGGGGGAAATGCTCTCCTGATCCAGCTGGGCTTGGAGAGCCAACTTATCCTTCTGCTGACCGAGCGCTATCTTGAAGGAATCATTGACCAGCATCTCCTGGGTTTCAGCCTCGATCTCCTTAGCGTATTGCTTGACCAGTATGGCCGTCGGCACCTTGCCGGGTCGGAAGCCGGGCAGGCGCACTTTAGCTCTAACCTTGGCAAGAGCCTGGCCGTAAGCCTTTTTCACCTGTTCAGCCGGAACTTCGATCTGCAATGAAAAGCAGCATGGCTCAGTGTCCGTGCGGGTGACATTCAGAAGTGGGGCAGTAATATCCACTGTGACTCCTTACATCATTGCCAATAAAATGACTCCGGGGCGCTTCGCTTCAACCGAATGACGCCGCTAAAACGGCGAACAACCAGACCCGGCGCCAACAAAAAAAGAATATATACTATAATGGCGATTCCGATATTTTTACATCGGAGTACTGCAATTAAAGATGTTAATGGGCAAAATATTATGATGAACCCTAAGTAATCCAAGCTTCAATTCGCCGCAGGTCAGCACCGCCGCAGGATATTCAGGAGGACTTGGTAGCTGTTGTCTGGGTCAACCGGCCTTGGCGCCAATTCCAGCTTCATACGATTCAGGCCGGCGCTTCTGGCCGTAGTTTCCAACAGCTCCTGGTCCAGTCCGGGCACGTCTCGCAGGCGGGCGGGGACGCCGCACGTATCCAGAAAACTGCGGCAAGCAGCGATGACTTCCTCTGGCGTGGCGCCGGGAAAGATAGCATTCAGCTGCATGGTACGGTCGCGGACAGCTGGATTGCCAAGGTAGTAGCGCCAGCATTCCGGCAGAAGCATGATGGCGGCTAGGCCATGCTCAATGCGGCCAAACCAGGAAAAGCTGCACAGATGGGGGAGGCCGGTCGATTTATGGCGGATGACCATGCCGCCCAAGGTGGCGGCGAGGGCCATTTCGGCACGGCCGCCCGTATCGACGAGAGCCGCGGGAAGATGGCGCGTCACCAGCTCAATGCCAGCCAGGGCGCGCTCGTTCGCCAGGCTGTCGTTTCCGTCAGCGCCGACGTTCAAAAAGCCCTCAATGAGATGCGCCAAGGCGTCACAGCCAGTGGCCAGAGTGATACGACGCGGCAGGCCGGAAGTGTATTCCGGCAGGACAAAGGCGTGTTCAGGAATGATGGCAGGCTCGGAAATCAGGCGCTTCACCTGGGCGTCACGGTCGACGATGTTCGAATAGGGCGTCACTTCCGAGCCGGTCCCCGAAGTAGTCGGAAAGCAGACGACGGTGTCGAGCCGACGGCTATTCTTGTCGCTGTATTGGTTGACCCCGAAAAAGGACTCCACCGATGCGTTGGTCTGCATGCTGAGATAGGCCGCCTTGGCTGCGTCCATGACGCTGCCGCCACCGAGGGCGACGACCATGTCCGCCTGACATTCGCGCAAAAAGTCGACCATGCGGTTCGTGCAGGCGAGGTCAGGCTCGGGGGGAATGGCGCGGAAACGACGCAGGTCAACCCCCTGGCAGCGGGCGGTGAAATCATTCCAGAGGCCTGAGCGATCCGCCGAATGTTCGCCAGTGAAAGCGGCAATTCGGACTGGTTGACGGGAAGCAAGCAAGTGCGCAAAGGCGCTCCAGCCATCCGGCGATACGGCCACTGCCGTGTCAGAATAAGATTGCAGCAGGTGAGTCAGAGTTTTCATAAGTAGTTGCATCCTGATGGTTGGCGGCCAGGCTAAAACAACCGGCAATAAAGCCAAAATTTCAGCGGCGTCATGCCTGGCGCAGAAAGCCGAGGTCTTGACTATAGTATAACCTTTCCCGATGAACTTTGCATGGCAGATAAGCATTATTTCCGGGTTCCTCGACCCTCGACCGTAATGGGTCAATTAAAGATTAACCGCCAAGACGCCAAGGACGCCAAGGTCGGCTTTATGGAGTTGAATCGTTTGTGTGGTTACAAAGCGTTAAGTTAAGAGTATTGCCCTCGCCCCTAATGAATTATGAATTATGAATTATGAATTATGAATTATGAATTATGAAATGCGCCTCAACATTCAGCATTCAGCATTCAGCATTCTGCCCCTAATAAGGGGTTGTTTTTCAGCGCTTTAATTTCACCGTGGCTTCGGCCGCTTCTTCCTGTTCCGGCGCTGGCGTGATGAGGTCGACCTCGTTCAGGGAATGAGCGACGAAGCGGTGCCGGCGGGTAGCGGGCATGCCGTCGTAGCGGCCGCAGCGCGGCTGGATAGTGACATGATAGCCGTCAGCCGTGGCTCGGCCAGTGACGGTGGTGGCGGCGATGTCTCCGTCGCGGTATTTCATGGAGATGCCGTCGTCCTCGTACAGGGTGTAGTCGGTATCGGGGCCGGGATAGATATGCCAGGTGAGCAATTCCGGGGTGGTGACGCCGACGTATGCGGTCGGTTCCTGCATGGGGATGATGGCGCCGGCCTTGATGAACAGGCAGCCGCCGCGGTCGGCCGGATATTCGGCTTTGACCCAGGCTGGGCCGCGGATGATGTTATCCGTCCAGAAGTCATACCAATCGCCTTCGGGGAGGAAGACCTGGTCAGTGAAGGCGCTGACCAAGATAGCATCGCCGAACATGTATTGTTGGAGGCACTGGCTTGTTTCCGGGTGTTGCGGGAAAGCTAGGGGCATGGCGCGCATGATGGGCAGGCCGGTTTGATGGGCTTGGTGGGCGGCGGCGTAGATGTATGGAGTCAGCTGATTGCGGAGATTGGCGTAGTATTTATAGGCGGCGAAGCGTTCTGGCGGCAGGAACCAGGGCTGATTGTACATGTGCCAGGAGAAGCCTTGGGCCAGGGCCTGGAAGAACCCGTAATGAATGCCAGGCAGGTCGAAGACTTGCATGTCTGTGCAGACGTTGGACTGTCCTGACAGGCCCAAGTTGAGGAGAGCCGGGATGGTTTTGGCGCCGCCTCCAGTGTCGCCGGCCCAGATGGCGGCGTAGCGCTGGATAGTGGCGTGGCCGCTGGGAGTGAAAATCTGGACGCGGCGGGAGGTGTGTTCAGTGAAGCCGTTGTTCATCTGTTTGGCGAGGAGCACCGGATACAGGTTGTGCATTTCCGCATCGTCCATGCCATTGCGCCATTTGCGGTCCGGGTGGTACAGCACTTGGTTGGCGCCATCGAGTTTGAAGGCGTCAGCGCCGTCATCGACGAATTGTTTCAAGTGTTCGAACCACGGCACGCCGGTCTTGGTCAACTTGTCCATGCTGAGCGGGCGGAAATGCGGGTCTTTGATGATATCGTCAGCCACGTCGCCGTCTTCAGCTGGCATCGGTTTTGGCAGTTTGCCGTCATTGATGAGCATTTCCTCGTATTCGGACAAGTCGTAGTCGCAGCAGAGCCAGAGGCTGAGTTTGAAGCCCATCTGGTGCAGGGTGCTGCAAAAAGTGCCG
Source organism: Lentisphaerota bacterium (assembly GCA_012799905.1). Lineage (GTDB taxonomy): Bacteria > Verrucomicrobiota > Lentisphaeria > Oligosphaerales > Oligosphaeraceae > JAAZKI01. The sequence continues at coordinate 13,384 of JAAZKI010000203.1, forward strand.
TAGTTCTTGCCTTTCAGCCAGAAGGGAATGTGGAAACGCTTTTGGCTCCATTTTTTGTCGATGGTGTAGTCGTAGTGGTTTTCCATCCAGTCCGGCTCCAGGCCGATCACATCGCAGGGAATGCCTTGGCGGCGGAATTCGTAGGCTTCATAGAGGATGTCACGGGCCCGGACTTCGCGTTCATCGCAGACAAAGGTCATGCCATAGCTCCATTTGGGCAGGACGTACGACGGGCCAGTGACGGATGTGTAGAGTTTGAGGGCTTCGGCTTGCGAGTCGGCGGCGAAGAGGAAGTATTCGAGCATACCGCGGTCGGCGTGGAAAGCGAGGCGGTTTGGGTCGGTCGCGCCGGCGTCAAAGCGATGGAACCAGGTGGTGTTGAGATAGAGTCCCCAGCCTCGTGAGCAGGACACAAAGGGAATCGGGGTGTAAGAGGTCACGTTGGTGATGGCCATGACGTTCTTATGGCCGCGCTTGTTGATGCAGGTCCTGGTTTCATCGCCAAAGCCAAAGAGCTGGTCGTCGGGGGAGAGTTTCAATTCCAGGCTGAAGCCGGTGTGAGCATCTCCGTGCGGCGGGGCGGCAGTCTCAAGGATTACTGCGCCGTCGGGTCGGCTGAGGTTCCAGGCGCCATCGGCGGTGCAGACGGTCAGTACCGCCTCGTCTGTCGTCAGAGTGGTTGTTTCCTGGGCGGCATTGATGGCGACGCGGCAGTCAGGCCAGTCCAAATTGAGGATGCGGTAGCGCTCCAGGCCCCCTGGCTGGAAGCGGCCAGAGGCATCCAGGCGCAGGCGGAATATCTTGGGGGCAAGAACATCAACGATGAGGGTTGCGCCCGTATTCAAGACGAGGTTGTGTGTAATCATGGCTCGCTTTGGTGTTGGAGGGCAGGTGGACAAGACAAGGCGACCGTGCTTTTTATTCTGGGCGGAAAAGAGGCTTGGCAGCGGCCATTGCGAGGCCGCTGCCAGCGTCATGGTTCAAGCTCAGAAAGTGATGACCATGCCGTCGTAGGCCACGGCAATGCCTTTTGGGACGAAGAAGTCTTCCAGAACCTGGTGGAGGGAGTTGCCATTGTGGGAGAAGTGGTTGGTGACGACGATGGCGTCTGGCTTAAGGCAGCCTATATTGCGCAGCTGGTCACGGAAGGCCACGGTGGTGTTAGCGCCCATGTGGTGATTGCGCTGGTCAGGGTATTTGAGGCTGGAGGTACATTCGATGACAGCCGCGTCCAGGCTTTGGCTGCGCAGCACTTCCCAGGACTCGTCCGTCAGCCAGCCGGTGTCGTTGGCGATGAGCAGGCTTTTGCCGTTGCGGCGGAAGACATAGACCAGCGCTGCTTTGCCGGGGGCGTGGTTAGCGGCGATGGGCAGTATGGTCATATCGCCGTCAGTGATTTCACGGCCGGGGCTGACTTCGACTCGGTGAAGTTGCAATTCCGTGAAATCGCAGGCAACGCCGGAGTTGGCGGTCTGGGCCATGATGGCATGGAAGACCGTGGGCGGGCCGATGACTGTCAACGGCTTGGTGACTTTGCTGTAGCCGCGGCGACGCCAGCAAAGTTCGACTGGATTCAAGTGGTCGAGGTGGGGGTGGGTGAAGACCAGGCGTTGCAGGGCCGGCAAGTTGATATTGAACTGCATCGTCTGCCAGAAGGCGTCTGGGCCGAAGTCGACCATAGTGTCATCGTCAATGAGATAGCAGCTTCGGCGGCGGATGTCTTTGCCGCCCCGCTGGAGGGCAGTGGCGCAGACATCACATTCGCACCAGAGGGCAGGGACGGCTTCGGCGGCGGCAGAACCGAGAATAGTCAGGCGCATGAGGAGAGAACCTTGTGGATTATAGGGTGAAAATAAGGGGGCAGGGTGATTGAAATCAGGGTTGCGGCGTCAATTTTTCAGCGTTGGCGTGGTAAAGCTTTGCGAGAATGGCATCTGACAGGTTCAGGCCGTTGAGGAAGTCCTGGTGCTGGGTGTCGAAGTAGTCGCGGGCATAGAGAACTCGATCCTGGAATTCGTCGAGGAATTCTTTTGCGAAGACCGGATCGCGGGTGAGGGCGCGGCATCCGGAGCCTGCTGACCAGTCGCAGTAGAGGTTAGGGTAGCGTCGCAGGAGTTCCGGGAGTTTTCCGCCTGGCTGGACTGGGCAGGGCACGGGCGGGTAGTTCGCTTTGAGGTACAAGTCATCGCCGGAGATGTGAATCCAGAATCCGGGCGCATGCCCCAGGAAGTTTGTTTCCGGGCAGACTTGGAGCATTCGTTCGAGGGTTGCGATGTCTCCGCCCCACCATTCCTGCCAGGCGCCGTCACGGTCGCCGACTTCGTCTTGCAAGTGGAGGACGACCGGCATGTTTAGTTTGCCGGCGCGGCGGAACAAGCGGAGTGCGTCGCGGGCGTCGTACATCATGCGGACTTTGACTTCGCCACAGACGCGGGCGCCGTAGATGCGATGGGCGGCTTCAAGCTGGTCGCAAGCATAAGGCAGGCGCGGGTCTGGGGCGTAGCCGAGCACGAAGCGTTCCGGGGCGCGTTCATGGTAGGCGACGCAGCGCGAGAAAGGTATGGGGCCGGTCTGTGAGCCTAAGACCTGGGCTGGAATGGCCTTGGCATAGCCTTTGCTGTATTCATGGATGGGACATTCCCAGCTCAGAAGCCAAGTCTGGGCAATGTTGTTTGCGTCCATGTTGGCGAGAAATTTGTCCAGGTCATGGCCATGCCAGTCAGGATGGTTGTGCGCGTCGATGATTTTCATGGTTGCTCTTGCTTTTGAGGTTGTTGGGGGAAAAGGCGACGTCGGACTTGGCGTTTTCCGCCTTTAGGGTGGGGGTTACTTTCTGGGTGTATAACATATTCCATCGGGTCTGGATTAGCAAAGCCGCACCGCACGTGTTATAATAGAAAAACGTAATCGGTCACCGAATTGATATGAGGGGCGAGGGGCGAGGGGCGAGAATTAGG
>JAAZKI010000059.1 GCA_012799905.1 Lentisphaerota bacterium
TGATCGCCGGCTGGCAGAGCCCCCAAAAACCGCATTTCCGCTTCCAAATCGAACGCCTCGATAACCAAACCATCTGCAGCCGGCTGCTGCGAGTGTCGCCCAAGGGCGACCTAGAACTTCTGGAGGAAACTGCTCTCCCGAGCAGAACCGAAATCAGCAACGAACCGTTCACGCTCATGGTCGACGCCACCGGCGCCGGCTTCCTGCGCTGCCGACTCAATGGCGTCCTCATCCATCTCTGGCAACTCGAAGGCGACCTCGAAGGCGCTGCCGGACTCTGGCAACGCGCTGACACCTATGCCGTCCACCGCCAAATCAACCTGAGCGACACCCGCCAGGTCTATCGCGACCTGGAGCAGAAAAATCCCATCTTCCAGGCTGACAGCTTTATGCGCCACTGGGCCTCGCCCGAAGGCCAATGGATCAGCGGCGGCGCTAATCTGCTCTGGCACAAAGGCGACTTCTTCGGCGATTTCGCCATCCGCCTCCCAGTCGTCAACAACAGCGAACTCCATTTAGCTGTTGCTGATGGCGACAAGACCGGCCCGGTCGTCATCACGGTCGCTGACGGCAAAATCACCCTTGCCACCGCCTTCCCCGAGCAAAGCCCAACCACCGTGACCGCTGACCTGCCTGTGGTCGACGGTGCGCCTGCCCCATACGTCATCCATCACGAGGGAACCATCCTCTGGATCGAAGCCAATCAGAAAATCATCCTCCGCCAACGCATTGACGCCATCCTCAAAAAATTCGGCACGCGCATCCTGGCTAAGAATTTCACCCTGACCGACATGTCCAAAAGCAAAGTCACGCGGGACAATATCATTGATGAATTCTTCAACGAATCGCCGTACATGTGGCTGGCGAATGGCGGCGACTGGCAGATCATCAATCGTTTCCAATGCACGCCCAGCTGGTCGCACATGATCGGCGAAGCGCCGACCGGCCTGGGAGCCTTCTGGCGCAAACAAATCTTCGCCGGCGACTTGACCCTGGAATTCTACGCCGGAAGCAGGCAAGGCTATTACGACGACGCCGGCAACCTCAACTGCACCATCATGGCTGACCGCACCAGTCCCAGCCGAGGATACACCGTCGCCTGCACCGAATGGGACCAAAACCTGTCCCAAAACTGGACAACGATGTACAAAAATGGCGAAAGCATCGCCGCCACCAACGCCTATCTTGTGCCACGCCGCCGCAAAGGCATGTATCGCCGAATCCTCAATCCCCTCGTCTCCGAAGGACGACCCATCCACGGCGCCTGGTACTACATCAAACTGCGCAAAATCGGCGATAAACTGGAATACTCGTTTGACGACGAAGTCATCTTCACCGAAACCGACCCCGAAGCCATCCAAGAAGGCTTGATCGGAATTTGGACCTTCGTGCACAGCATGACCCTCGCTCAAATCAAAATCACCTTCGAAAACGTCCGCCCGCGCTCCTTCCCCGTCAAAAGACTCCCCTTGGAGACAGCGACGCCAGCCGCAGTCACAACCGAAGCCAAGGCTGAGACTGAGGCAGAAACCGCAGCCGAGGCCAAGCCGGCTGCGGCGCCGCACCCCTGGGCCGCCACCGTCAACTCCTTTCCGCTTGATCCGCTCGCTCCGGCCCGCTGGACCTGCACCGACCCAGTCGGCCAAAGCATCATCACGCCTTTCTCCCTCAATGCCAGCGCCCTGCTGCTGCGCAACCAGCTCGGCTCAGGCGACATGCGCCTGGATGCCGCCCTGCCTGCCACGCCCCTGGCGGAAACAGCCGGCTGGCAAGTCAAAATCAAACGCACCGAAGGCGCCCGATTCAACTTCTTCTATTCCATCGGCGCACAAGACGGCAATGGCAGCTATCGCCCCCTGAAAAAACTCTATCATCACATCACCGGCGCTGATTTCACCGACGCTCCGACCTGGATACGAGCCGGGGAGACAACGCTGCCAGCCGTGCCGCACGACATCGGCCCAGACCGCCATGATTGGACAACGGTGACTATCTGGATTCCATCCAGCGTCAGAACGCCGGAGGACGCCACCCAGAAACGCATGGTCAGGCCAGATGGCTTCGGCATTGAACGACGTGACGCTATCGCCAACGGCATCCAGGGCAACGGCCCAGGAGAAGCCTACGCCATCAGCCAATTTGTCCCAATCTTCTACAACCGCCCCAAAATCGAGGCCGAGTCCGAAGACACCTGCTACGTTCGCGCCTCCCTGGATGCACCCAAGCCGCCAGCCGACGCCACGCTGGACGAACAATGGGCCGAGCTGCCCTCACAACACGGCCTGAACCACGCATGGATCACCCTGCGCCGTCAAAACCAATCCCTGGTTCAGCAGGTGGCCTGGGTCGAACCCCACCCGGAACTGCCCTTCACCCTGGCCTGGGACAATGAAATCGGCGACGCCGTCCGCCTGACCCATGATGCCGACTACGTTGACCCGCGCCTCACAGAAATTACCCTGTACTGCCTGGGCAAGCCCCTCACCGTGGAACGATTTGACGACCGGGAGGTCATCCGAGCAGTCCTGCCCAAGACGGACGACGTCCAAAAAGCCATCGCCGAGGCAGGCGCCATCGCCTTCCAAGTCAAAATCGGCGCTGCCGACGCGCAGAAAATCACCCTCTCTGCCACGGCCCCGGAACGCCGCAATACACCGCCGGCTCTGATGGCGGTCGAAGGCTTCAGCCCCATCGTCATGACCTTTGAAAACGGCGCGCCGGAGTCCCTGCAATTCTCCAACCAGCGCATGGCTATCCGCCAGAGCGATGACCGCCAAGGCGCTTTCCTGCAAGTCAGAAACACCGCCTATGAACAAGCCCTGGAAACGCCGTTCAGCATGAATTTCTCCATGGCCAACTATCCGTTGGTCCAATTCCGCTACCGCGCCTGGGATATGGCCCAAGTCAGCCTCAGTTTCCGCAACAGCCATTACGTCCGCCTAGCGCCGGATGACTCCAGCAAAGCCCTGGCCGTCCGCCATGCCCATGACCTGGTCTTTGATGAAACCTGGCGGACGTGGCTCGGCATCGCGGCCGACGCTTTTGTCAACCAGCCCTTCTCAGTGGCGCGCTTTACGCCCAGCTCCTTCAAAATCGCCTCCATCGGCTCCCCGGATCAGACTGGCCGCTACAGCCGCTATCACCTCGACGACCTGGTCTTCGGCCCAGCCGTCAGAACCGCTGAACAGCTTTCCTGCACGCCCCGCTTCTATGACGCTGATGGCGTCACCGACGTCTTCAGCGCCATCTTGCCTGGAGCGACGCCTGCCACTGACGTGGAAGAGCAAAAGCTGGCCGCGTTGACCTGGACGCGCCACGACCCTGGCAGCGCCATCACGCCCAGCCTGAAGGACATCCCTGACGGCATCTGCCACCTGCTCCTCAAGGCCAAGGACGCCCGCGGCCTGGAATCGCACATCACTGACCTGCCTTTCCTGCTTGACACCAAGCCGATGACAGCCAAAACCGCCATCGTCGCCTCCAACCACCCGCATCATAACGGCACTATGCTTACAGTAACTTTTGACAACTCCGGCGCAGCCCCCTGGAGCATCGAAAAAGCCAAATTCTTCGTCGTGGGCAAAGAAGTCTCCATGCCGCAGTGGACAAACGTGTACGCGCACTCCAAGGCTTCCGACCAGCTTCAACTCAACCACCCATTCCTATTCCGCAACCATCTCAACCAAGGCAAGGACGGCGACGTCTTCGAGTTTGCCATTGACAACATCATTGACGGCGCCGGCAA
>JAAZKI010000212.1 GCA_012799905.1 Lentisphaerota bacterium
CGCCCCTCGCCCCTCTCCTCTCGCCCCTCGCCCCTAATTCTCGCCCCTCGCCCCTCTCCTCTCGCCCCTCGCCCCTAAAAAAAGCCCCTCGCCCCTAAAAAAAGCCCCTCGCCCCTTTCCTGACTCCTCTGTGCGCCAGAACCTCGAGTATTAATGAGTGACCGATTACTTGGTTTTGACTCAGGCGTCAAGAGTGGAGGGTGAATTTGCCGGGTAGTAAAGGTTGAGTCGGCGTCATTCAGCAATTCAACTGCGATAAAAAGCCCACCCGCAGGCCTGATGTTCCGGCGGGTGGGCGTCAGTGGGCATAGGTGGCCACGCGGTGGTAAATTCGCTTCAGTTAGCGCTGCTGGGCGAGCTTACGGCAGGTTCACGAAGGCGACGCCATGTGGTTCTATGGTGACGTCGCCATGGCCGGCTATGGTCACCGTAAGCGGTGCGTCAGTGAAATTGAACACAGTCGCCAGGAGCTTTTGGCCATGGGTATGGATGAGGGCGGCGAAGTCATCGCGCTTGGCCTTGGCCGTGATTTTGCGGGCATCGTCCTGGCGCTTGCCGTTGACATAGAAGTCTTCGCGAAGTCTGACATCGCGGGCCGCGCGGTTAAGGCTGACATGGGCGCTGCCATCAATCCAGCTGCCTGGATAGATGGCGAACATTTCATGACCCAGGGCGCCGGCCATGACTGCCTTCTGGTAGAGCTGCTGCGGGGACAGGCACTCATCCGGCGCGGTGTAGTGGCCCGTGTGTTCATTGGCGCGGGAGATCAGGGAAATCCCGCACATGTTGCGACGCAGGTGCCGGCGGGACAGTTCCAGCTGGTCAAGGGCGGCTCGGCCGTTGATGTGGTACAGCGACAACATGGAGCAAGCAATGAACTCTTCACAGCGTCGCGGGTCCTTCGGGATGCTCCATTGGCGTCTTGACAAAGCCTCTTCGTCATCATATGGAAATACATAGGTGTAATCCCAGATTTCAAGCTGTGGGCCGACTTTTTGAATGGCGTCAGCCATCATTTTCATATAGAGGCGTGTGTTTTCCAGCCAATGCTCCACCCATTGTGCGCGGTATTCGCGTTTGATGATGTTCGGCGTCAGCTCTACGTCGGCGGCGAGCTTGGCTCGGGTGCGGAAAAGTTCCAGGCAGTAGGGACAGAAGCAGTATTTCCCGGTTGCGCCCCAAGGTTCATAGTCGAGGATGGCGGCGCGGGTGTTTTCGACGATCAGGGATTCTGCGAGCATGGCCTGGTAGACCTTGTTGGCTTCTGGACTGGCGGCCAGCTGCGCCGGGCAGTTGATCGGCATTTCGTTGCCATTGGCATCGCGGGCGGCTGGGACGATGGCTCCGAAGTCGTTGCGGTTCCGGCCCGGACCGCTCCAGGGGCTGATTTCATAGAAGACAAAGCCATGTTTAGCCAAGCGGTCGTCAACAGCGCAACGCCGCTGGTCGCGTTTGTAGTAGCGCCCTTTGGCAATGATGCCGGTGCGGGCGTAGAGCCGTCCGATGCGGTCGACCAAGTTGAGGTCATGGAAGGCGATGTCCTGGATGGAGTAGCACATGAAATGGAATCTTCCGGGCGGCAGTTCCGGCGGCAGCTCTTGGGCGACCAGCTGAAAGGCATCCTCATGCACTGTCGTTTCGCCGTCAAGCACAGACCATTCGACGGTTCCGGCGGTGAATGAGCGTGGGCAGTCGAGCATGACGGTCACGTTTTCACCGCGGCCCAGCGATCCGGACGACAGCTCGCCGCGCACTTCTCCAGGCGCGGTGACATAGGCTCGGCGGCCATCCGGGAGACGGCTTTCAGTGACGACAAAGCATTTCGAGGGCTGGTTGTGGTTGCTGGCAAAGGCTTCGAGCAGGCTGACTTCAGCTGGGACGACCAGCTTGAGCACGGGTGACGGGTTGTTTTGGAAGATCAGCAAGAAGGTGACTGGCACTGGGGCGTCATAGAAGGTATGCAGGGTCTTGCGGCCGTTGAAATGGACTTCATTGCCGTCAACCGGTGCGCACAAGGCCTTGATTTTCCAGTCGGGGGCCGGCGGGGCTGCCTGGGCCAGTTTTTCCAGCCACGGCGTAGTGGCTGCTTCCGAACTGGCCAGTGCGAGCAGACCATAGCCGCCCTCGCTGGCATAAATCTGTTTGTTCGAGGTGACGTAGTTGCCGATGAACAGCTTGCCGGGGTTGGGCGCGATTTTGACGCCGGCAGTCTTGCTTTGGATGATGGTCTGGCCGTTTTCCCGGAGCGTCACGTCGCCGCGGTCGAAAAGAACCTCGACCGTCGTCCACTGATCGGGCGGCATGACCTTGCACCGGCCTCGGGCCGAGAAGGTCTCGTCGCCATTGCCAAAATTGAAGCGCCAGGTATTGCCCCATTTGAAGAGGGCGAAGCCTGTGTTGGCGGAATCGGCCTTGTTGCCGACCAGGTATTGCATGGATTTGGCGCCGGGTTTGACGGTCAGCCGGAGATACAAGGTCTCCAGCGCCTGCCCAGAGAGCGCCTTGACCTCGTCAAGGACAGCGTAGCTTTTGTTTTCCGCTGAGAAGAACAAGGCCGGCTTGCCGTGTTCTATCTTCCGGTAGGACGACACGGCAGTGGTTTCCTGGTTGTCGTTGTCAGCATCGGCGCTCGGGTAGTAGAGACCCTGCGCGGTCACAGTGCCCTTGCCGATGATTTTCCGGTCGGGTTCGGCAAAGTCAAAGACGAGGCAGAAATCATCGGCGTTGGCGGCGAGAAGGCAGAGAAGGAGAGTCCCGGGGAGAAGGTGTTTGCGCATGGCGTTGTCGTCCTGATAATGGGTCGTGCGGGTATTGCGTCCGGGGAAGGGAAGGGTTCAGAAGTTCATGATTCCGAGGTAGGAGTTGGTGGTGGCGCTGAGCCGCCAGGGTTCGAGTAGGGAGGCGTCTTTCGGCGTCACGTGGCCGTCAGCGCAGAGGACATTTTCGCGATTCTGGTGCCGTCCGCGGAAGGTGCTGCCGCTGAAGCTGGAGACGTTGCTGACGTAGTAGTAGCCCCATTCCGGTGTGGTGGTGTTATGGTTGTCGCAGAGGACGGCGGTGTCGACCGGCCGGGTCAGAAAGCTGGGAATGGCCGGCGGAAATGTGCTGCCGTACGATGCGATTTTGAAAGACGACTGGCCGTTGGCTCGCCAGGCGCCGACGCCCCAGCGCATATAGCCGTAGCCGGTGTAGTAACGGCGTATCGAGGCGGTTTCGCAGAAGCCGGTGTTGGGGCAGTAGAGGAGTGACTTGCGCTCGTCAATGCTCAGTTGCGGGTCGTATTGCATCAGCAGCTGATTCCAAAAACGTCGGCTGGAGGCGGTGACGGCAACGCAAGTTGGGACGTAGGCCGCGTAGTCGTCGATGTAAAGCGCGACAGTGATGCCGAGTTGACGCAGATTGCTGACGCAGGAGATGGCCCGGGCTTTTTCCCGGGCCTTGGAAAGTGCTGGCAGGAGCATGGCAGCGAGGATGGCGATAATGGCGATGACGACGAGAAGTTCGATGAGCGTGAAGCGTTTTTTGGAGTGACGGTTCATGATGTTCTCCTTTCGTTTGAGCAAAGATGGGAACGTTCTTGGAACCTATGATAATTGTGTGAATATTCTCGTTATGTCGTCAGCAAGGTTGGTTTTTTGAAAAACTGGGGCAGGCAGTTTCTGGCGGCGTCGGATTGGGGTGACTCAGGGCGGTTGAGGTGCGTGGACGGAATGGCAGGGGCAGCCAGACATCTGGCGGCGCCGCGGTGTTGTCTTTGAGCATCTGGACCATGCGGCTGATGGCTAGGCGACCTTGGCTGGTATAATCGGTGGACAAGGCGGTCAGGCTCGGTGTGGTGATGTCCCCAAGGCGGAAATGGCCGAGAACGAGCTGGTCGCCATTAGCGATCAGTCCGACCTGGCCGGGAATGTCCACGTTCATCTTTTTCAATGCGTGTACGGCGTGGACAGCCAGCGAGTCATTGTCGCAGAAGATGGCGCAAGGGAACGTTTTGATGGCCTGGAGGCAGGACAACACCAGGCTGGCGCTGGCGTCGCTGCCTGGAAGATTGTCAAGAAGAATGGTTTCGCAGGGCAGCCCGCGCTCTCGGCATTCGGTCTGAATGTAGTTTTGGCGTTGGGATTTGATCTCGAAGTTTAGAG
>JAAZKI010000208.1 GCA_012799905.1 Lentisphaerota bacterium
GCTGCGGCTCGCCAGGAAGAACTTGCCCGCCAGGAAAAAGAGCTGCTGCGGTCGTTGCCAGACTTGGGCCGTTATCGCCAGCAGCTGACCCGCATGGTCGCGGCCCTCGGCGAGGAGGACCCGGTCAGCCTGGGCTGCAAGCGCTGCCTGGCCCAATTCGGTTCATACGAGGGTGCGGTTGTCTTGCAGGGATTCAGGATCAGTTCCTGGCCATTGCCTGAAGAGATGATTGAACGCCTGAGGAGCCTGGTCGGCGATGGCGGGGCAGCGGTGCAGACGATTTGGGAGAGCGACCTCAGAGCCTTGCTGAAGTATGTGGACGGCGACAGCGAGGTGCGCCAGAGAATCAAGGCGATGCTGTCGGAAAACCTGGAGATGCTCAACCTGTATGTCTGGCGCTATCGGCCCATCGGCGGCGAATGGCGTCTTCTGTACATGCCCAAGGAATTGAATGCCCGCACCGAAACAGCCGAGGATGGAACAGAATACATCCGTTATTTCGGCCAGGTCTACTACACGGAAGACAACTTTGGCGCACCGCGCCTGGTTCATACCAGTCGCGCTTTTCGCAATCATTTCACGACCCGAGAATATGAAGTGGAAAAGTCATTCAATCCTGACGATAATCGCAGCGCCTACTCCCGTTTTCTGTTGCGCTTTGTCTTGGAGACAGACGCGGCGCCGTCAGCGGCCGAGCATATCTTGTCGGGTTTGCGCGGATTGCGTCGTGACACAGAGATGGAGGCAGTGCCCAAGGCCTGGTTGATGAAGCGGCTGATCAATTTGCTCAACGAGTACTATCGGAACTGGCTGCCGGAGAGCGCGAAATGGGCTGAGACCATGAATATGATCAGCACCGAGGTGCCCTGGATGAATCCCAAACATTCGGACACGATTGCAGCGACCGGAATGCTCGAAGAAGTGCTGGAGCATATTCCGGCTTTCAACGACGAAACTAGGAAACTGCAAGAGAGCCTCCAGATTTTACAGCGGGTGTTGAGCACGGAGTTGCGTTGCGTCGGGGCATTGCGCCCTGATTCTGCCGGGAATGGCTTGTCGACCTATTTTGCCGGCAATGCGGTTCCTAGCGAGGTGTGGGTGCTGTTGGCGCAATCTACCCAGGCTCAGCCGGTTTTTAAGATTTTGTCATCACAAGGCGGGAAGTTGCGGCCGGAAGTGCTGGCGGAATGTTTTCCCGGACTGCCGTTGTTTGCCCCAGCGCCGGGACAGGAGCTGAGCGGCCTGGCAGAGCGGCTGCCAGGATTCCAGACAGCAGGCGGCGTGAAGCCGGAACGACCGACAGCGTGGCCGATCAATGCCTGGCCGTGATGATCGCCGGCTCAGCCGGTTTTGAAGGAAGCGATTGGTGAGCGAATCGGAGCGAAGGTTGATGTTATCCGGTCGAAATCACTATCTTGGTTTGGACATTGGCGCTTCGGGGCCGAAGGCGCTGATTCTGCGTCGGTGCGGCAAGGTCGTCGACATCGCAGCAGCGGAAAAGCTGGACATTGCCGAGGAAGGCATCCTCACCGAGAAGGAATTGTACCAGAGCGTGCGTGACTGGCTGCAGAGCCGTGGTTGGGCTAAGCTCCCGCTTGTGCTGGGGACGCCCCAGTACTTGTCAACGACCCTGGTCAGCGATTTTCCGGCTGCTTCATCGTCGGCGCTGTCTGCCATGGTCGAGCATGAGGCTCGGCAATTAGCCAGTCTTTCGGATGAGGCGTTTGTTCATGATTATCAGCCTTTGCCGGCTGGCTGTGGCCGTCAGCAGCCGGTTTTGATTGGCTTGTGTCGCGAGCAGACGCTTCGTGAACGGCTGCGCTTGTGCGCTGAAGCCGGTCTCCGCCATGACGGCCTGGCCATGACCGGCCTGGCAATGGTGAATGCGTATTGCTGGTGTCATCCAGAGGCAGCGTGTTCTCCCCAGCCGGTTCTGTTGCTGGATTTGGGCAAAGATAACTCCACGGCGGTGGTGTTTGCCGGCGGCCAGCCGTTGTTTATCGGCTCGCTGCTATTCAACGCCGACCGTTTTCAGAAGGCCATGGCGGAGCGTTCCGGCGCGTCCAAGTATGACGAGAAGCCGTCTCCCGAACGGGTGAATCTTTTGGACGAGGCGCCGAACTCAGCGCTTCTGGTCGCAGCCCGGCAGCTGGAGACGGAAATTCACAATGCCCTTGAGCACTGGCGCAACCAGGAACAGGCCGAGATGGCGACGGCGCTGATTGAGCAGGTCTATATATGCGGGGGCGGAAGTCAGCTGGGCGGTTTGGATGCCTGGCTGGAGGATCGCCTGGAGAGCCGGGTGGAGGTTTTCGGGCCGTTGGTCGGCGGCGTCCGTCGACCGGAGTTTGTGGTTGCGCTTGGTTTGGCCTTGCAAGCGGCTGGGGAAGCTGAATTGAGTTTGTCGCTGCTGCCAGCGGATATTGCCTGGCGTTTGCAGCGGCAGCGGCGCTGGCCCTGGCTGGCCGCTGCGCTGGCGCTGGTTGTCGTCGTTCTGGTCGTATTGGAGGCATCCTGGTGGCGACGGAGCAGCCGCAATTTGGCAGCGCACCGGGTTCGCATTGAACAGCTGTCACAGTGCGGCAATTACATTAACGGCATTGAGCAGCTGCAACGTCGCCGTCGGCAGCTGGAGGCCGAGCTTCTTCCCGTGGTGATCACCGGCAACCAGGCGCGGCGGGCGACCGCTGCCATTGCGCACCTGGGGCGCGCCTGTGCTGATGACGACTGGTTCATTTACTTGGCAGACGAGGCGAGTTATCATGCCAAGCGAATGTCTGGCAGCAAGCTCTCAGCGCAGCGTTCAACTACGCCGCCCGCGCCCGCGCCCGCTGCCGGGATGTTTGGCGCAACCGCTAAACCAGCAGTTTTGAGCGACCGTACCGCCAAGGATGAATTTCCGGCTCTGCTTTCGGTTTTCGATTTTCCTTGCAATCATGCTTATATTGCCGCCGGTTATACGCCCTTGCAGGCAGAGCAGCCGTTTGAGCCGATTCGCAACCTGGTTCGAAAGCTGAATGCCGGCCAGGAATTCCACGGCGTTGATCAGCTCTCCGAGCAGGACCGCATGGGCCGAGAGGATATTTTCCGGCCGTGGATAGCTTTTTTCAAGAAATTTCCGAAAGAGGAATTCAAGTCCTTTTCGTTCCGGCTGCCGCTGGCGTCGCCGGATGTCCGTCCACTTCCTGTCGCTGCCGCTGAGGAGGTGGAGCCATGAGCCGTTGGTTGAAAGTACATCAGTTGTTGTTGACGGCGGCAGTGTTGCTTTTGGCCGTGCAGGTGTTGCTGTATGTCCTGGTGTTGAAACCGAGGAAGCAAGAATTGCGAAAGGCCCGCCAGGAGGAAGAAGAATTGCAAAAGCGCCTGAGCCGCTCCCCGTGGCCAACGCAGGCAGAGCGGCTCGCCGCGCATGCCCAGGAGCTGCAGCAGGTGCTGGGTGATGCGGAAAGCGGCAAGGGCCTGGCAGCGCAGGTCAAGGCAGCCAGGGATAAGGCATCGCGGACATTTGCGCCCTATATTAAAAAAGGCTACGAGACCTCGGCCAACCTGATTCGCAGCGTGTCGTTGCTGGACTATCAGGCGGAATACTCCCGCATATCCCGGGAATTGTCAGCCCGGGGCGTGTTGATTTCGCCGTCGGTGCTGAAACTTCGCGATGATACTTCGAGTCCATATGTGTATCAGTTGATGCTGCATATTTGGGCAGTGGAAAAGGTGGCAGGGCAGGTGTTGGAGGCCGGTTTGCGGATTGCAGGCGATGACACGGTCAAGGTGACAACGGCGTCAGGGGGGTCTAAGCCAGCGGCCGCCATCATTGCTGAACCTATGTTGGCCCTGGCCTGCGAGGAATCATCCAAACAGCCTTATATGCTTGGCTTTCCGGTGCGAGTGACGGCGGACGGCAGCCTGGGCCAGGTGCTGGCGTTCCTGGCTTCCCTGGACGGCCCGGAACTGTTTTTGCCGGTGCGCGGATTTGAGCTGACAGCCTCGCCGCCAGCGTCGCTGCAAGCAGACGCAGACGGATTGCTCGTAAGCGGCAATCTGCGCATGGAAGTCGAATGCATAGCATTTTTGGTCCTGGACAGCAAAAAGGAACACTGAGGGCAATTTTGATGCGGAGATTTTCTGACTGGCTGCATGATGAATGGGAACGCGCGGTGTTTGGCGTGGTTGCGGCCATGCTGCTCCTGGTCGTTGCCTGGCGCTTCAGTCAGGGCGGTTCGCGGGATGATTTCCGCGGCGGCTTGGGGGCCGCGCCGGTTGACGAGGCGATGTTTTCCGAGCAGGCGCTGGCTTTTCTGGCGTCGTCAACGCCGCCAGCAGTTGACGGCATTGACCGCGACCCATTTCGGTGGATGCGTTCGGCGCCGGTGGCCA
>JAAZKI010000157.1 GCA_012799905.1 Lentisphaerota bacterium
AAAATGCCCCTCGCCCCTCGCCCCTAATGAATTATGAATTATGAATTATGAATTATGAAATGCGCCTCAGCATTCAGCATTCAACATTCAGCATTCAGCATTCAACATTCAGCATTCAGCATTCAGCATTCAGCATTCAGCTTCTCGCCCCTCGCCCCTAGAAAAAGCCCCTCGCCCCTAGAAAATGCCCCTCGCCCCTAGAAAAAGCCCCTCGCCCCTAATCAGTATCCGACCTCGTTGACGATTTCCGTTGCCAGGCGCCGATTGCGTTCAGCGCCGCCGTCGATATTGGCGCTTTTCAAGATTTGCGGCATTTTGCCCTGCGCCAGCATTTTTTCAACCACTTGCGCCACCATCATCCACATGATCATAGCCGCGTTGATTCCCGACAGCGGGAACAGCGGCACGTCGTAGCCTTCAATTTGCATGTGGCCGTCCCCTAACGGCGCTTGGTTGTCAATGAACAGATCAGCGCATTCATATAGCCGCTTGCCGCTGGGATGGCGCGATTCGACCTGCGAAGAGTAGTTTTTGGACGAGATGACGATGACTTTGCAGCCGATGCGCCGACATTCGAGGGCCAGTTCTACGGTCGGCAGTGACCTGCCGCTGACAGAGCCGATGACCATGACATCACCGGCGCGGACATTTGAGGCGCGCACCGCCAGACGCACAGTTTCCAGGGCGACATTGTAATCGGGATCAGCGGCCGGGCGTCCTTTGCGGCAGGCAGGGACATCGTCATTGACGGTGAAGGTCCAGGAGAAGGCCTTGATGCACGCCAGTCCGCCGCCGCGGTTGATCAGCTCGCGGTCGATGATGTGACCGGTGTCGTGGACATGCCAGGCGCCGCCGTTGAGAAGAGAGTCGGCCACCATGGCAGCGGCCTGGTCAATGCGTCCTAGTTGTTCTTTTTCCAATTGGTCGAATTGAGCCCGAAAATTGTCCAAGAGTCGTTTTGCCAGCATAGTTGTCCTTCCTAAAGTTGTGATGTGATACTGTCGCTGCTGACAGCGGTGAAAAGGGGGCGGCAAGTCAGGTCGGTTGGTTTTGTTTTCCGAATAGGTTATAGGATTGCACCATAGTGTCCAGCAGTTCGGCAGTCCAAGCGACGCCGAGCTTCCGGAGTCCGAGCAGGGCCGCACCGCCGACCGGCGGCAGGCGCGGTTGGAGCGGGGTCAGGTTAGGCGCTAGTCGGGCGGCAGCAGCGCAGAATTCGCGCCAGTAGATGGCGGAATTGAGAGCGACGCTGCCAGAGGCCACCATCGGCACGTCAGCCTGGCGAAGATTGACTTTGTCCACGACATCCGGGAGCAGCAGGGCCAGCTCGCAGGCAGCGCGGCGCAGCACGCCAATAGCGACCTGGTCGCCGTCCTCGGCAGCGGCATTGACGCCGACTGCGGCCCTGGCGATGAGCCGGCGAACGCCCTTGGTATTTTCCCGGTACAAGAGCGTGAACAGTTCGCGCAGGTCGGACACGCCGTAGAGAGCCGGGAGAGTCTGTGCGAGAATAGTCCGGCGCTTGGCGTTGTAATGGGAGCGAAAGGCGGCGCGCAGACCAAGCTGTCCGATGTGGAAACCGCTGCCTTCGTCAGCAAACAACGGTCCTTGGCCGCCTATGCAGGTATATTCGCCCTCGGTGCTGCCGCCGTACACGACGCTGCCAGTGCCAGCCAGAACGAGGATGCCGTGGCTCTTCATAGCAGCGGCCATGCCGAGCTCGTATTCGCTCCTGGCTTCGCAGCCGCCCATGCCAGTCTGTTGTGCTAGCGTGCTGACCAGTTCTTGCGGGATGCCGCAGGAAATCATCAGGTCGTCGGAGGTCAGAGAAGTGCCGGCGCAAGCCTGGCTGAATGCTGTCTGGATGGATTCCATGACTGCTTCCGGGCAGCTGTACAGGATATGGGTTGACCCGCCCAAGCCCATTCCTCGCACTGTCCCGCTTGCATCGACCAGCATGGCGGCGCATTTGCTGCCGCCGCCATCCAAACCCACCACATAGGCCATATATAGACAGCCTTTCTTTGGCGAAAACGTGCTCCCCCGGGCGCGATCAACGCCAGGTCGCCAGGAGCGCTGAAAAAATCATAGCCTTTACTGCTGCCGCAAATGAGGCTTTGGTTACTTTGCAGGTGACTTCATTACTATAATCACAGTTCTGCGCTTTGCATCTTTGGGGGATAGATTACTTGGGGTGGACTATCCGTCCACAACCCTATTTATGTGTCTCCCTTACAGGGCTCCAAATCTATGCCATCTCACCCAGGGCTGCGCCGTGCCTGGCGGCCCGGCTTACCCTGGGCTTCTATGTGTCGCCCTCCGGGCTTTTGCCGCTTTGCGGCTGTGAACGTTATGG
>JAAZKI010000568.1 GCA_012799905.1 Lentisphaerota bacterium
GCAGGCTTTTGCAACACCAAAGGAATCGCAATGATGATGGCCAGGGGCAGAATGGCGATGAGAAGTTTTTTGAGCATGGTGACAAGCGGGTGTTAAAGAGGCTGGCTTAGATGAGTTTAAAAAGATTGACGACGGCCCAAATGGCGCTTAGGATGATAAAGTTGAACAACTCGGACAGCCGGAAGACGATGTTTTTGAGCGGTGAGAAGCAGACCAGCAAAATGGCGACAAGGCTGTAGGCGCCGCGCTGTTCAGCGGTCAGGCCTCGCAAAGGCGGCAGGATGACTTCAGCCACGCTCCAGCCGTCCAGCATCGGTATGGGCAGGAGATTGAAGACCAAAAGAAGACTGTTGGCTCGGACTCCGACTCCGAAGAAGAAAGTGAGGGAGGTGGCGAAGTTTACCGATAAATGGTTAGAGAGCAGGAAGATACCGACCACAATGACGGCGAAGAAGAAAGCTAACACAGCATTGGCCAGCGGGCCGGCCAGGGAGACCAGGACGGAACTGGCCGGGCTCCGGTATCGGCTGGGGTTAACCGGGACAGCGCCCCAGGCGATTCCGAACAGGGCTAACGCAATCAGCGACTGATAGCCCATGACTCGGCGGGGATCAAGGCTCATAAAACCATTTTCGCTGGCAGTGTCGTCGCCTTGGCTGCGGGCTGCCAAAGCATGGGCGAATTCGTGGACGCAGATGGAAAAGACGACGATCAGAATCCAGGAAAAGTAAAAAACGGGTTGTTCCCAGAGCTTTTGAAAGAACATGGCTGGCCCTTCGGTTGAGGCGCTCGTGAGCGAAGAGGCGGAGACAGTTTAGATATAATGTAACCTTTCTCAGGCTATCATCAATGCTTGACAGCGCCGATTTCAAGAAACGACGTAAACGGTCACCGATACTGCCAGCCTTCACCGCAAAACTTCGCACATTGACTTAAATTTCACCCCTTGTAATCGCTCAGTCTTCTGTAGCGCCTCTACAAGGCGCCCACTTTCGGGGTATGCCTATCCTCAGGCTAAAGCCTGGGGTTAAGCATGGTTAAGCGACTACGGCGCAAAAAGATGTGGACGATGTGGACATGGCGGCCAGTGTAGTCCAAACTCACTCTCGCCCCTCGCCCCTCGCCCCTCGCCCCTTTCCAGAGACCGCTACGCGTCGGAGCTTCGAATATCAATCGGTGACCGATTACCTTTGTTGCTGTCAAGTTCCTTGCGTGGACTGGCAGAAGTTTATTCCGGTGTTATACTGTTAAGAGTAATTCGGATAGAGGCCGCTCCTCCTGGCGAAGCGGCTCGCTTCCAGTAGGGATTCATATCTATTAAGGTTGCAAAGGAGAACAACGAACATGGCAGGCAAGTTTGTGTTTACGTTTGGGCCCTGGAACATTCATGAAGGCTCCGACCCGTTTGGTCCAGATGTGCGTGAATCCTTGGCTTTTGACACCAAGCTGGCGATGTACAAGAAGCTTGGTTATGATGGCGTGCAGCTTCATGATGACGACGCTGTCCCGAATCTGAATGATATGACGGCGACGGAAATCGAAGCGGCTGCGAAGGCGCTGAAAGCCAAACTGGATTCGCACGGTCTGTTTGCCGAATTCGTGGCGCCGCGCCTCTGGTTTGACCCACGCACGATTGACGGCGGCTTTACAAACAACTGCCCGAAATGCCGCGCGTTCGCGATGGAGCGTTTTAAGAAGACGGTCGATATCGCGCAGACGCTGGGAACCAACCTGGTTGTGTTGTGGCTGGCGCGGGAAGGCACGTACATTCGCGAAGCAAAGGACAGCGTTGTCGCCGTTGAGCGGATTGCAGCAGCCATTGACGAGATACTGCAGTATTGCCCGAACATCAAGATCGCCATTGAACCGAAACCAAATGAGCCGATGGATCAGGCCTATATCCCAACTACGGGACATGCGATCGCTCTCGGAATGCTGACCAGCGACCCGTCCCGAGTCGGCGTTAACATTGAAAGCGCGCACGCGATCCTGGCTAACCTCGATCCGTCTGACGAAATGGGCTATGCGCTGGCGCACAAGAAGCTGTTCTCAGTGCACCTGAACGACCAGAATGGACTCAAGTTTGACCAAGATAAGTCGTTCGGCGCGGTTGATCTGCGCCGTGCCTTCAACCAGGTCAGAATTCTTGATAAGCACGGCTATGGCAATAATGGCGAAGCCGTCGGACTGGACGTTAAGGTGATGCGGACGCAGAAGCTGGAAGTGAGCACACGCCACTTGAGCAACAGCCGGGAAATTTTCCTGGACCTCCTGGCTGTGTCGCGTTCGCTTGACGATAAGGTCATCGATGGCTTCATCGCGGAACGCGACTACGAGGGCCTGGAACGCCTGATCATTCGCTCCTTGATGGGCAAGTGACGTAAACGCTGGAAAAGACTCAATAAGTGCGCAGCCTCTGGGCAGACGTCCTGCCCAGGGGGTGCGCTTTTTTAAGCCTGTTCGAAAGGCCTTAGGTCACGGCAGCGTCAGCACCGTGCTGCTGATCCAGTCTTTCACGCGGTCGGTCCAGGAGTCGACGGGTATGCCGCGTTTTTTCATGCCGTAGCCA
>JAAZKI010000317.1 GCA_012799905.1 Lentisphaerota bacterium
CTGATGAGGAATCAGCGGCTGGGCTGGGCAGGGCAGGCAGGTGATGGTGGACAACTGGTCGGCATTGCGCCAGCACATCGGGTCAGCCGCCAGGTAATCGCCAGTGAGTTGATAAGCGGCGCCGCGGCAGCCATAGCAGGATTCCGCCCGGTCGCAGTCACGGCAGGGCGGCTTGATTTTCTGGCGGTAGTTCTTCAAGTCGTTGAGTAGGGAACTGCTGGCGAGAATCTCAGCCAGCGGTTGAGTGGTGACATTGCCGATGACGGCATTGAGCCCGACGCAGGGCATCACCTCACCGCGTGGATTGATGAGGCAGGAATAGAGGTGGCGGAGGCATTTGCCGCCTACCAGCGGCGGCTGCGCTTCCCAGTGCCGGTCGTAGCGTTCGGCGTCCAGGCGCTGAAGCTCCAGGAAAAGCTTTTGCAAGCGGGGCGCTTCGACATTCAATTCGGCGTGTTCGCACATGCGGCCCTGGGGAGTCATGATTTCAAAATACGGCAGGATGCCGCGGTCGCGAATCCATGTCCACAGCTCCACCAGTCCGTCATAGTTGTCAGCGCAAATGACAGTGCTGGCGGCGAGGCGTCCGGGCTGGTCAAAGCCGTTGCTTTGGAGCAGGGTTATTGCATTCATCGTCTTGGCGAGGGCATCTGGCGCGCCGGTCAAGCGCTCTTGGACGGCAGGGTCAAGCGAGTTGAGTTTCAGCACCACGCGGCAATTCAAGCGTCCGAGGCGGCGCGCGGCCTCAGCGTCGATTAAAGAGGCGTTGGTGAAAATTTCCGCGCCCATGCCGAGGCGGTTAATCAGTTCGAGCTTTTCCCACAGCCGCGAATACAGCATGGGTTCTCCCCCCAGCACAACGATTTTCCGCGCGCCAAGGACAGCCGCTGCGGCGATTACCTCATCAGCCAGCTTGGAGTCAATCTCCGTGTTGGGGGTTTCGCCAACGTAGCAATAAGGGCAGCGATAGTTGCAGCGGTAGTTGAATTCGATTTCGACGGCGAGCAGGCGATTGGCGGCGACGGCCTGGCGGATGTCCTGGTCGGAAAAGTCGAAATAGTCGTCAGAGAACATGGCAGTCATCCTTTCCGGAGGTCGAAGAAGCGCACCGGTTTTCGTGAACGGCCATAGATACGCTGGCGGGCTTCGTCCGGCGGGACAAGACACGTCGGGACGTGGATGCGGGTGCGGACATACAGCTTTTCGGTGATTTCCGCAGGGGTCACCTGGGCGCCTTCGGCCAGGGCGACGAAGATGGCGACCTCGTCAGACAGGGAGGTTCCCGAGACTTCCAGGTAGTAGTCAACGACGCCGGGGATGTTGTCCAGGACAGTGAAGAAGGCGTTTGGGAAGAGGGTGGTGCCGCGGATTTTGAGCATCTGGGCCTGGCGTCCAAGGATGGGGCCAATCCTGGGGGTGGAGCGTCCACACGGGCAGTCGCCAGGGACGAGGAAACTGATGTCGCCAGTGCGGAAGCGCACCAGGGGCATGGCCTCTACTTGCAGCGGAGTGACAGTCACCTCGCCGACTTCTCCGGGCGGCAGGACTTTGCCGTCCGGTGACAGGATTTCGACGATGGCGAGGTCCCCCGGCGGATGGCCGCCCTGGCGCTCTTGACATTCAGTGAAACTGGTGGCAATTTCGCTGGAGGCATAGGTGGAATGCGCTGCCCCCGGCCAGAACGCTTCCAGTTTTTGACCCAGCGGCGTCAACGACATGTCCTGACGCCGGATGGGCTCGCCGATGCAGACGATTTTCTTGACCGAGGACGCGTCAACGCCTTGTTCCGCCAGGTAGGCGCCAAGCTTGGCGAGGAAGGACGGCACGCCAACGATGCCTTCGGGCTGTAGAGTGCTGATGATTTGGGCGTGGCTTTCGATGGTGTTGAGGCCGTTGCGGATGGCGGCCGCGTTCATGACGACGACGCCGCGGTAGTAAGCCAGGCCAGCGATGAAGCAGCGGTCGATGGTGCAGGTCAGGAGGATGCGCTGGCCAGGCAGGAAGCCAGCAGCCAGGAAGCCGACGGCGTCGTTGTAAGCGAGGCGGTCGAGGTCGCGCTGGGAATAGGCGATCTGGCAGGGCGTGCCGGTGGTTCCGCTGGTGAAGCAGAGGTCGGAGACCTGCTGGCTCGGGAGCGCGATGAAATCCTGGTTGTGGTGACTCAAGTCCTGCTTACCGGTGGTGGGCAGCTGGGCCAGGTCTTCCAGGGCGAGGTCACGCTCCGGCAGCCCAGCCAGGAGTTTCCGGTAGAAGGGAGAATGTTGGCGGCAATGGCGCAGGTGCTCGTTCAGAAGCCGCGTCTGCATGGCGCGGAGGGCGTCGTGACTTTGCCAGCCAAAGTCGATTGGGCGCGAGAAGTCGGCCGTAGTCATGGTTCTTCCAGTTTGGTGATTTCCGCCTGAATCAGCGTTTTGACGTGTTGCTTGAGGAGGTAGGCATTATCGAAGGCAGCGGCTTCCTCGGCGGTGATGACAGGCATGCGGCGCACGCGAATGCGGCCAGTCTGAAAGCGGAAACGTCGGTCAGGGATGTATTCATTGCCGACGATGCAGCAAGGGTGGATAGGCGCGCGCAATTCCATCGCGATTTTGAAGATGCCGCTGCGGAATTGATTGAGGTTGCGGCTGCCGGAACGCGTCCCCTCAGGAAATGACGCAATCGGCACTTGCGCTGCCAGAGCAGCGGCGATTTTGGCGCGGGATTCCTCATAGTTGTTCTTGGTGGTGTTAATATAGCCGCAGCGGCGGGCGAAAAATCCAAACAGGGGAAGGCGCATAGGCCAGCCATTGACAAGCTGAAGCATGGGCAAACCGAGCAGCGCGATGAGAAAAGGATCGGAAGCAGAACGGTGGTTGAATACGTAAATGCCCTCGTCACTCTCGTCAGACGGAGCAGTCGAGTCATAGGTGACCCGAATCCAAGGCCAGACCGCAATCCTGACGATGAGGGTGCCATACCAGAGGATCAGGTGCCGGAACGCAGTTCGCGACTTGCTCACCGGAAGCAAGAGGCAGACGGTGGCAGGGAGTGCGCAGACCACCAGATAGACGATGGTCCAGAACGACATGGATATGTAAAGATAAAGCGATAGCATCAGA
>JAAZKI010000469.1 GCA_012799905.1 Lentisphaerota bacterium
CGCCCCTCGCCCCTCGCCCCTCGCCCCTCGCCCCTCGCCCCTCGCCTCTAAAAAAAAAGTCTGGCGCTTGGTGTTATTTCGCGGCGTTGTACTTATATTTGTTAATGAAACCAAAGGCGGCGTGCGGGCGTGAGATTTGCGAGGTCGCCGGCCAGAGAGCAGAGAGGAAAAGTGAGAAGATGGGACTTTCGCGCAGTTTGACGTGTGTGCTGTTGGTGACAGTTGCTTTGCTATTGAGCATCGGGTTGGTGATGGTCTACTCCACCACCTTTGCCCTGGATGGGACGAAATATTTTTATCGACAGGCTCAGTGGATGGCGATTGGCATTGCCGGGGCGCTGGTCGTCACCTTCATGCCGCGCGAATGGCTGTCGCGCTGGTCTCGGGTCATCCTGTTCTTGATTGTGGCGGCGCTTGCTTATCTATTTCTCGCGCACGTAGCGGTGAAAGTCTTTTCCAGCTCTGCTCTGCGCTTTTTCCCGTTGGTGCCGGGCGGCATCAAGGGCGGTTTCCGGTGGCTGCGGCTGGGCCAGATTTCCATCCAACCGTCGGAATTCGCCAAATTCGGCCTCATTTTGTATTTGGCGACGTATTATGGCACGCGCAGCCGGGAAACGATTGAGACCTGGAAAGACGGCGTCCTGATTCCTGGACTGGCCAGCGCCGCAGTCTTGGGATTTATTTTCCTGGGCAAGGACCTCAGCACGACCGTGATTACCGCCGGCGTAGTGTTGGCGATGATGTTTTTGGCGGGGGTTCGGACGCGTTTCCTGCTGTTGTTGGTTCTGCTGGGGGCAGCGGCTGGCACGGCCGCCATCGCGACGAATCCGGAGCGCGTCACACGGGTGGTTTCATATCGTCATCCTGAGTTGAGCAAACAGGACGACGGCTATCAGTTGTGGCATTCGCATTTGGCGATGGGTTCGGGGGGGCTCCGCGGGCGCGGATTCACCCGCAGCATTATGAAGCAAGTGTATCTTCCGGAAGCCCATACGGACTTTATCATCGCTGTCCTGGGCGAGGAGCTGGGCTATGTCGGCGTTCTGGCGGTGCTTGGATTGTACGTGCTGTTTCTTGTCAGTACGGTCGGCATAGCGTATATGTGTCGTGACCCGGTCGATATGCTGATTTGCATGGGAGTAGGACTCCTGGTTGCGTTTCAGGCTTTGGTCAACATCAGCGTGGTCAGCGGCTGGTGTCCGACAACTGGCCTGACCGCGCCGTTTTTGAGTTATGGCGGCTCCAGCATCATTTCAATCCTGCTGTGCGTCGGCCTGGTATTCAATGTGTGCCGACGCAATCTGGCGGCCTTACACCAGGAAATGCTTGACACCAAAGTTATTCCGACGTATAAGGTGTTTCATCTGGCCCGGCCGAAATAGGCCTTTTGGTAGGTTCGGCGGGTATACGTCAAAGGAAGGAAAGACAGGATGGATTTGAGTTCTTTGCTGGACTTGTGTCGGCTGCACAGCACTCCCGGCGATGAGGACGAAGTGGCGAGTTTTCTGCTGCGCTGCTGGCGTCAGCATGGCCTGACTCCGGAGGTGTATGGCCGATATGCGGTCGCGGCCCGGATTCCCGGCGCGTCGTCGGCTCCGACAGTTCTGATTTGTGCGCACATGGATTCGCCGGGATATGTGGTGCAACGCGTGCTTCGAGACCGTCGCCGAGCAGTGGCGGTGGCGCTGGGCGGGCCGACCTGGGATGATGACGAGCAGCCGACGCAGGCCGCCATCGTGAAAACAGCGTCCGGCTGCGGGCCGTGCGTCTTGAGCCAGTCGCTTCTCGAAAGGCAGGCGGTGGAGGTGACCGCGGAGATTGACATTGCCCGCGGTGACCGCATTTGCTTTCCACCCCAGGCTCAAGTCCGCGGCAGCCAGGTGCAGGCGAGTTTCCTCGACAATCGAATCGGGTGCTTTTTGCTGACGCACCTGGCAGGCGCGATGCCGAACCCGGCTGTGAATGTGGTGCTGGCAGCGACCGCGAGCGAAGAATTCGGCGGCTTCGGGGCGGCAGTGCTCGCATCGCGGGTGCAGGCAGACCTCGTTATTTGCCTGGATGCCACCTACGCTGATAAAAAACAGGGCGTGCGTCTTGGCGGTGGCCCGGTTTTGACGTTGAGTGACGCATCAGTGCTGATAGGTCGCCCGGTTTGGAACGTGCTGGAACGGCTGTCGCAGGCTTGGGAACTGCCGCTTCAGACCGAAATCTACAATAGCAGCGGCACTGACGCCCGCGCGTTTCCAGCCCAAGGCAGCCTGGCGCCGGTTCTGCCGCTGCTGGTGGCGAGCGAGGGCAATCATTCACCGCAGGAAACGGCTGCTATCAGCGACTTGGAGGCACTTGCCGCCTGGCTGACCCGACTGTGCAAAGACAGCGCCGCAACTGCGGAATTAATTGCGGCCGGGGTGTTTGGTGAAGCGTGATTGAAGCATTATAGTATTCTGCATGACTAAGGCGGCGACGGCTATGGTTCCGTCGCCGTGTTTTTTTGTCAGCGTCGAGATAATGATTGTTCCCAGGTGACACGACAGGGGCAAGGCATTGCGAAAACGCTCCACCCCGGTTTGTGAATGGGAAAAATCATGATGAATGCAACTGACTATGAGGCAGCAAAAGACGACGCTAGCGCGTCTGTTCCTGCCATTACGCCGGCGTTGACGCCAGCAGAAGAAAATTTGATTGACGTTCCAGCGGCCTTGCCAGAGGAAGACAGCCCCGCGCCGCCAGAACCAACAGCGGCCTTGCACAGCTCAGACGATGAGGCCGCTGAGACAGACCCCGCAGCCGAGCCAGAATCAGAATCAGCAGCTGGCGCTGGCTTCCGGCATTTTGGTTTTTGCGCCGAGCTGATGCGCGGAATTGAAGAAGCCGGCTTTCAGACGCCGACGCCGATTCAAGAGAAAGCGATTCCGGAACTCATGGCTGGCCGTGACTTAATTGGCCAGGCTTTGACGGGGACTGGCAAAACGGCTGCTTTTGGCCTGCCAGCGATGGAGAAGCTGCGCGGCACCAGCGGGTTGCAGCTTTTGGTGCTGGTTCCGACCCGAGAGCTGGCAGCACAGGTGAGCAGCGAGCTTTTCAAGCTCGGCCGCTATACTGGGCTGCATACGGCTGCTTTTACCGGTGGACAGTCCTACACACGCCAGGAACGGATGCTGTCAAAAGGAATCAATGCCCTGGTGGCGACCCCCGGCCGTCTCATTGATTTGATTGAATTGGGACACTTCAGGGAGGTCAATCCGTCCTTTATCGTCGTGGATGAGGCCGATGAGATGCTGGATATGGGCTTTCTGGATGATGTCAAGCGCATTTTCAGCGAATTTCCTGGCCCGCGTCAGACCATGCTGTTTTCAGCGACGATGCCGCGCCCTGTCGTGGCTCTGGCGCAGTCGATTCTGCATGACCCGGTCGAGATCACAACTGCAGTGCATGAGTCCACCAACAACGATATTGAGCAGCTGTTCTATGTGATTGAAGACAGCGAGCGAACGAATGCGATCATTCGCCTGATCGACGCCGAAGATGTCGGCAAGGCGATGATTTTCTGCCGGACGCGTGAAGAGACAGATTCCCTCAATATTCTTCTGGGCGGCCGAGGCTACAATGTGAATTGCCTGCATGGCGACATGGAGCAGGCTCAGCGCAACCGAGTGATGGCGGCATTCAGACGCGGCGAGATTGATATCTTGGTGGCGACTGATGTCGCCGCCCGCGGCCTAGACGTTGACGACGTCACCCATGTCTTCAATTTTCACATGCCTTTTGATTCGCGTGGTTACGTGCATCGGATTGGGCGCACTGGCCGGGCTGGGAAGACGGGCACGGCCATCACCCTGGTGACCCCGAGGGAAATGCGGCAGCTGGAGTCCATCAAGCGGACGGTTGGGGCGCAGTTGGAGCACCGCCTTGTCCCGACCCGCAGCGAAGTCACTTCCCAGCGCCTGAAGCGGATTTTTCATGCCTTGCATGACTACGAACTTGACATTGATCTGCTGAACCAGGTTCAGACGCTGGCAGTGAATCAAGATGTGTTGGTTTTGCTGACGAAGCTGTTGAAGCATCAGTTGTCAGGCGGTGCGGATCAAGGCCCGGAGCGCATCGGGGTCGATGGTCAGCGTTTGAGCCGACTTCTGGAGCCGCGTCCGCGCGAGTCTCGCAGCAGCAGTCGTGGCGGCCGGCCGATGTCTCGTCGTGGCGGCGGTGGTGCGAGCCAGCGATACCGCCGTGAAGACTCCCGCGCGCCATTTGGCCGCAGGCCAGGCCGACAGGAGGCTGATGCGACGGCGGTTCCGATTGCTGACGCGAAGCCGGCGTCAGTTGATGCGGCATCTCCGAATGCTGAAGTGAAGCCGCCGGCACGGGAAGCAGTTTCTGAGAATCCAGCGTCGCCGGAGTCGGCTGCGTCCGTAGCTGCTCAGCCCTGGTGGGAACGTGCAGCAGCAGAGCCAGCGTCGCCAGAACGCAAGGAACGGCCAGAACGCAGAGGACGGCTGCGTGACGAACGTAGCGATTTCGGCGGTAGGCGCGAAGATCGTCCTCGCCGCAACCGCGACGATCGCGGCGGTTTTGGCGGTGCTGCTGCTTCCGACCGTGAGGAGCGTCCCTACCGTGGTCGTGACAAGCGCGGCGATTTCGGCGGTGGCCGTGGTGAGGAGCGCCCTCGTGGTTCTGGCTCAGGCGGCGGTGCTTCCCCTCAGGAAAAACGCGGCAAAGCCGACACGCGGGCAGGCAAAACCTCGGGGAAAAAGTCTAAATCAAAAAAATTCAAAGCCACTGATTCACCTCCGAAGACATCGGACAGTGGCGGCAGCGCCTGGTATTTGAATTAAGGCGCTACGTCCGTAGTTTAGCTTCCGCTTGTCGTATTTCCCTCGCTTGCAGGAGCATGTAGTTCAAACTTTAGTTTGCCTTACGTAGAGGATGTCCAAAAAGGGTTTTAACCACGGATGGGCACAGATGAACACTGATTTTTTTATAGGGTTGTTTTTTTTTGTAACCACTGAACACGCGGAATATACGGAAATTTTGTTTAATGTGTATACTTTTGCCATGAGCGCTTGTATAGTACAGGCTCCACGCAGACGTATATCGACCTGGCGACCCGAAGGCCGCCCCTAGCCTCGGAGAGGCGCAACCATGAGTAACCCCACGTGAAGCGGAGCGGAACCTGGGGGTGGGTGCCCCCCAAGCCTGAGCCTCGGAGAGGCGACACAAAAGCGCCGTTCTGAGAAAAGGCCCTTTTGGATGGGGTCTATATAGCACCATATTTTATTCACTTCTTTAACTTGCGTTGGGCAAAGAGCCAATCGCGCAGACCTGGTTCGTCATAGGCGTAATTCCAGGCGTCATGGGCGACTTCAGGATATTCCGTATATTTGATGGTTGCGCCAACTTCTTGCAGGGCGGCGACCAGGCGACGTGAATTGTCCGGCGGGACAACGGTGTCCTTGGCGCCATGAAAGGCCCAGACTGGAACAGCCTTGATTTTGTCCGCTTGCAGCGGGTCTCCACCGCCGCAGACTGGCACGGCTGCCGCGAACAGACCAGGCCAGCGCGAGATAGCGTCCCAAGTTGCGAAACCGCCCATAGACTGGCCGTTGACGTAGACCCTGGTCGGGTCAATCGGCAGCTCGCGGATCAATTTTTCCGTGAGAGCAATTACGGCCGTCATTTGCCAGGACGGCTCGGTCGGCATGACATGGTCGGTTTTTCGCCAGTCCAGGTCAACCCATTTCTCGCCGGTCGGAGTCTGCGGCGCCAGGACAAAGCACGGGTGTGCGCTTTGCCAGGCGCTGGCGCCAAAGCGA
>JAAZKI010000340.1 GCA_012799905.1 Lentisphaerota bacterium
CGCCCCTCGCCCCTCGCCCCTCGCCCCTCGCCCCTCGCCCCTCGCCCCTCGCCCCTTTCCTGATACCGCTGCTCATCGGATTTCCGAATATCAATCGGTGCCCCATTACGTTTTATCCACATATTTTCCAGGTGTGTCTTGTCTGAGCGCCTTGAATTTGTCGGTTCAGGGAGTACACTTTGACAGATGACAGGTCGGCGGCGGTCTGGCATTTAGCCGGAATCGCTGGAAAAAGGCGCACTGATGCGCTTAGAGTCGGCTGGCACGGATTACCCTCAAGGCGACAAAAAAAGGAGTATCAAAGATGACCGAAGCTGCTGCAAACGCGAACATGCTGGTAGGCGTTGCTGAGAATGACATTACGCCGCCGCTGGGAACGCAATTGGCGGGATATTTTGCTCCGCGGATATCCGACGGGGTGATTTCGCCGTTGATGGCGAAGGCGTTGGTTGTCGGCGCCGGAGCGGAACGCTGTGTTTTGATTTGCTGTGATTTGATTACAATGACAGCGGATTTGTGCGGGAAAGTGCGTTCTCTGATCACGGCGAAGACCGGGATTGCAGGGGATAGAATTATGATTTGCTCGACGCATACGCATACCGGGCCGGAAATCCGGATACGCCCCAATAGCATCATCAGCGTCAACCAGGAGTATTTGGCCGGCCTTCCTGAGCGGATTGCGACTGCGGCCATTACTGCGGCTGAGCGTCAGCGTGACGCAGTTCTGTGCATCGGTCGAGAGCATGAGGAGGGCTTGTCATTCAACCGCCGCTTCCGCATGGAGGATGCCAGCGAGCAGTTTGGTCCGAGCGGGCCTTTGAAGTGCGAAGGCGTGGCCGGTCCGATTGATCCGGAGTTCGGCGCCTTGATTTTCAAGGAGGAGTTGACCAGCAAGCCGTTTGCCATTGTCTGCAACTATTCGGTGCACATTGACGTTACCGGCGGCACCAAGATTTCGGCTGACTATCCGGCCGTGATGACTGACACGTTGCGGGCTGTGTATGGTCCTGAGCTGATCGTCATGTATGTCCAGGGCGCGTGCGGGAACATCAACCATTGCGCGTATTTGCAGAATAATCCCTATCCTGGCAAAGGCGTCTGGAAGTCAGAGCAGCTGGGCCGCGCCTTTGCTGGCAAGGCGTTGACCATTGCAGAAAAGGCGCTGCCGAGCAAGACGAACAAGGTCGGCACTGCTCGTGAGATTTTGGATGTGCCGAAGTACCCGCGTGATATGGTGCTGGAGCGGCGTGTGGCTGCTGCCAAGGCGAAAGAAAATCCGTCCGCCGCCGAGAAACGACTGATTGAACTGGTGGAAACCTATGATCCGGAAGGCACTACGCCGCGCGAAGTGCAGACTCTGCGCATCGGCGACGCTGTTTTTTGCGGTGCGCCGGGTGAGTATTTCGTGGAATGGGGCCTGGAAATCAAGAAATGGTCGCCGTTTGACTACACCTTCATCGCCGAATTGTGCAATGATGCCGTAGGTTATATTCCGACTTATGAGGCGTTTTTGCGAGGCGGCTATGAAGCCACTCCGGTGGTCAGCGTCCGCTCCACACCGGCGCTTGGACAGATGATTGCGGATGCCAATTTCCGGAATCTGCGGAAGTTGGCAGACTGAGGCGCAGCCCGCGCGGCTTCGGCGGTTTGACATCGTCTGCCAGAGGAAAATTTTCGCTCTGTTTCTCTGGCAGACGGGTCAGCACGGGCGTTGTACGCTTATGCTGGCGCAGTGAACCTTTTCGGCAGCGCCGGGGTCGAATAGTCCAGAACTTGGGCGCTGATGAACCATTCAGTCGGGCTGAATGATGACAGCGTCCGGAAGTCAATCCGTCGCCGGAAATATCACCGCCATCGCCACGCCACTGCCCCAGGCGAAGGCGGTGATAACCAAGCGGCGGGTTACGTTCAGGATTTGATGGAGACACGTTTATCAGGACAGGCAAGGAGGTCAAAATGGTAATGCAACAACGCCAGTTTTCTGGTTGCTGTTGGTTGATGTTGGCAGTGATTGCTCTGATGACTTGGGCGGCTCCGGCGCCTGCGCAACAGGATAACGCCAATGCGCCTCAGCAAGCTCCAGCCGCCGCCGAAGAGCTTCTGCAAGATTTGAATGTAGAGGTAGCGCCGGCTGACCCTGCTGCACCTGCCGAGGCTGCTGCCGCTCCGACACCTGCCGAGGCTGCTGCCGCTCCGGCTGAGGCTGCGCCCGCTGCACCGACGCCTGCCGAGGCCCCTGAAAAGCCGAGCCTGGAGTCGATTTTCAATTATCGCATCAGGGTTAAGAAGTTTACGACCTTGCAGTCAGTCAGCAACATTGAAAGCGTGGCTTGGAGTCCGGACGGCAAGAAATTGCTGGTTGACAGTGCGATTGGCAACCCGTATTACAATATTTACATCGTCGAGTTTGACGATGAAGGCCGTGACAGCATACGTTCCGTTTTTCAACGGCGGGGAAGCGACATCGTCACCAGTCTTCACAATGGCAATGCCAGCTGGCATCCCCGGGGGCGTCATATTGTTTTTTCCGGCCAGAATGTCGGGAGCACGGAATTGCGGCGTTCTGCGCCTGGATATGGTCTGTTTGGCAATCTTTGGCTGGCGGATGACAACGGCCGTTTCTGGCGTCTCACCAATCTTTTGTCGTCGTATTTCAACCCCAAGGGCGTGAGCATGCCGCATTTTTCTCCGGATGGGCGGAAGTTAGTCTGGACGGTTTCCGATGGTCGTGCCGGCCAGGGTCGGGCGCGCGGGCGGATGGATTCGCTATGGGGGACGCGGTCGATATGTCTGGCCAATTTCGCCTTGAAAAATGGCCGGCCGGAGATTTCCAATATGAAGGAGTTCACGCCTGGCGAGCAGGATGATTTTTATGAGACTTATGGTTTTTCCGTCGATGGCCGCCAGGTGTTGTTTGCGGCCAACATGTCGGAGAATCAGCCGTGGTACGGCATGGACATCTGCCTTTATGACATCGCCTCGGAGCAGACGACTAAGCTGACCGACACGCCGATGGTCTGGGATCGCTACGCCAGTTTTTCGCCTGGCGGCGAGAAAATCGTCTGGAGTTCCAGCGAGGGGTTCACGATTTCGTCTTTAGGCGCTGGTGGAATCAACTGGCAGCGCGAGATGATGTCTGAACTTTGGATCATGAACAAGGATGGTCGGCAGAAGCGTCGTTTGACGTTTTTCAACCAGCGCAACCGGCCGGAGTCGGTGCGGCGTCATGCCTATGTCGGGATGAGCAGCTGGCATCCCAGCGGCGAGCGCATTGCCCTTGTTTTGCACAGCGAGACTTGGCCTGGAGTCATTGAATCAGGCGTGATGATCCTGGACCTTTACGACGCCGAGAGCGAGAGATGAAGCGCCGATTGTGAGCCATGCTTGCAGGCGGTTATAACTTAGGGTGGACTAGCCGTCCACAGCCTATTTTTAACCACGAAAAACACGAAAGGACCTAGGGTGGACTACACGTCCACAGCCTATTTTTTAACCACGAAAAACACGAAAAGGCACGAAATTTTTGTTTCTGGGTTGCTGTTGTAACCCCTGAATACACTGAAACTTGTAATCAGCGCAATTAACTAC
>JAAZKI010000453.1 GCA_012799905.1 Lentisphaerota bacterium
ACGCTGATGACGCAGATTTTTTTTTGGGGGCGAGGGGCTGAATGCTGAATGCTGAATGCTGAGGCGCATTTCATAATTCATAATTCATAATTCATAATTCATAATTCGTTAGGGGCGAGGGGCGAGGCCTCAAGCCTGTCATATATGTCCACCAAATTCCTCTAAAATCCACGTCCACTTTTCCCAACGCAAGCCATGACAACTGCCAACGCCTCCCTCCTGCAAGCCGCCCGCGCATTCCTGTCCGGGCAATCATTGACGCCAGCCGCACAAGCCACCCTGGCCGCCGTGACCGACGACCTTGACAGCTGGTGCGAACGCATCGCGCCGCCGTCAGCGTTCCAGCCGATAGCCCCCGGATGCTCCGGCCCTGACCCGATTCCCGGCTATCCCGATGCCGCTCTGTACTGGCACACACCAGAGGCCTACCACCCTGACCGTCCCTGCCGACTCTTCCTGTTCATGCACGGCGGAGACACAGACACGCCCAACACAGCGCCGCTGGACAACTACATCGGCCCCAAGGCTGTCATGCATCCCTTTCTCAAAAACCTGCCCATCATCGTGGCTGCGCCCAGCGCCCCGCCCGCGCCCAATGGCAAACGCTGGAACCACCCCGGCGCTGTCGACTACCTTGAAGCCATCCTGGACGCAGCGACCAAAAAATTCAACATTGACCGCGAACGCATCATCATCGGCGGCCATTCCATGGGCGGCTTTGGCGCCTATCACCTCGGGCAGCTGCTGGCGGACAAGGCAGCCGCGCTCTGGCTCAGCGCCGGCGCCTGGAAACTATCGGACTTCCGCAGCTTGATCGGCACCGCCGTCTACATTTCCCACGCCAAATACGACTGCGCCTACGCTTATCGCGGCGCTCACAAGTGCCCCCGCCATCATGACTGGTGCGGCACGTCCTTTGCCCGCGCCGCCCATCAACTCATGCTCCGCGACCAGGTCGACCACGTCTATGACGAGCATGACGGCGGCCACGGCCTATTCTGGGAGCCGGCCCAGATGTCCTTGCAACGCTTTCTCAACTGGGCTCTGCTGCAAAAACGGCAACCGTTCGCGTCGCGCACAGCCCTGGTCACCCCACGCGGCACAGCCGATCCCGATCTGCCTGAACGGCCCTTCTCCCGCTGGCTGTCCATTGACCGCGCTCTCCCTGGCGAAATCGCCTTTGACCGCATCAATCTGACCGGCCCCAATGTCGCTTGGACTATCGACGAATTGGCCGCACAGAGTTTCTTCCTGGATCAGCAGAAGCGACCCGGAGCGCGACTTATCGCCGCCATTGACGGAGCCAATCACTTCGCCGTGACCACCGAAAACGTCGCTGCCTTCTCCATCTGGCTCCACCCAGAAATGGTTGACCTGAATCAGCCAGTGACCGTGAACTGCAACGGCCGCGTCCTGACCGCCCAGCCACAGCCATCCCTGCTCACACGGCTCGAAGGCATGCGCCTGCGCCGCGACCCGGCCTCGCCATACGTCGCTAAAATCAGCTTTGACCTGGAAAAGCCTTGATGCCGCTCAAGATGACCGAACCAGGATGATCTCAACATGGCGCGAACGCAACACCTCAGCGTCAGATGCGGACAAGGCATCGTCTGTCACCAGCAAATCGACATCGTCAGGGCTGGCAAAGCGAGTCAAGGCCGGACGCCCGAATTTTGTGCTGTCCGTGATCACCGCCACCCTATGCGCCATCGTGATCGACAAGCGCTCCAGGTTTGACAGATTGACGTCCGCCGTATAGAAGCCGTCTGTGGCCACGGCCGCATCGCAGCCAGTGACCAGCCATTCGACGTGGTACTCTCGCAGCGTCTTTTCCGCCACTGCCCCGACCAGGTCCATGGAGCTGGTTCGCAATTCACCGCCCAGCAGAATCACTTTGCATTTACTGCGGAATAAAGCCGACGCCACTGGCAGGGAATTGGTCACCACCGTCAAGCGATATCGGTTGAAACGCGCCATCAGGCGCGCAAACATCAGCGTTGTCGTGCCTGTGCCCAGGAACAGCGCTGGCGTCGGCAGAATCCGCCGATACAAGGCCTGCGCAATCGCGGCCTTGCGCTCCGGATGTGCAATCGTCACCGTTTCCGGCTCGTAGCACGCTGGATGCCGCACTGCGCCGCCTTTCACCAGCAAGGCCAGCTGACGGCTCTCCAGCTCCCGCAAATCACGCCGGATCGTCATCGTTGTCACGCCGAACTCCTCTGCCAAATCCTGAATTCGCACGCCGCCGCTGGCCAGACGCTCAAAAATCTTCTCACAACGACTGTTCATAACCAACTCCGCAATCATGCCGCAAAACGATTTCCGCAACGCCCAAATGTTAAAAAATAACATTTTTCTGCGGGATGTCAAGGCATATTGTCTTGTCAAAATCGCACATATACCATATTTTAAGAGTAGATGCTTGTAAACACTGTGTTTCTTTGAGTATCCACACCATTACCCCAAGGAGTATGTCATGGGCAAGTACGATCCCACCCCGTATCAGCTGGATTTGCAACGCTATCCCCGCCTGGTGTCTGACACGATTCCCGGCCCGCGCAGCAACGAATTGCACGCACGGGCAGCCAAGCACTACCGCGGCCTGTCCGGACAAGTGAGGCTGTTTCCAGTGGCATTTGCCAAAGGCTCCGGCTGCGTCCTGCAAGATGTCGACGGCAATGAATACATCGACTTCTCCAGCGGCATCTATGTGACCACGCTCGGCCACTGCCACCCGAAAATCTCAGAGGCGGTCGCCAAATACGCCGGACTGTTGATGAACGCCCATGACTTCACGACCGAAATCAAGGTTCGCCTGCTGGAGAAGATGGCGCAGTGCCTGCCTGGCGACTTGAAAAACTACCAGCTCTATGACAGCGGCACGACTGCGGTCGAAGCCGGCTTGCGCACCTGCCGCGCCGCCACCGGCAAACACGAATTCATCAGCTGCTACGCTGACTTCCACGGCAAGAGCGGCCATGCCATCGGTCTCGCGCGCATGACCAAATTCAGCGGGCCTACCCGCTCGCCAGGATTCTACCTGGTGCCCCGGCCAGACTGCTATCGCCCCTGGTGGACACGAGCCGACGGCACCCTCGACACCGAAAAATACCTCGAGTTCTATGATACCTTCATCCGCGAATCAACCACAGGACAAGTCGCCGCCTTCGTACTTGAGCCTATCCAAGGCTGGGGCGGAAGCATCATGCCGCCAGACGACTTCTTCCCAAAACTGCGCAAATTCCTCGATGAACGCAATATCCTGCTCTTTGCCGACGAAGTGCTCACCGGCATGGGCCGCACCGGCAAATACCTCTGCATGGAACACTGGGACGTCCTGCCGGACATCGTCACCCTCGGCAAGGGCTTTGGCAATGGCTTCCCGGTCACTGCCATGGCGGTTCGCACCCCCTACGCTGACGCGGTTGACAAGATCAGCGCCTCCACCAGCTACGGCGGCAACCCAATGGCCTGCGCCGCGGCCCTGGCCAGCTTCGAAGTCATTGAGGAAGAAGGCTTGCTCGAACACGCCCAGCACCTGGAAGTCCTGTTCAAGAAGCGCATGGCCGACTGGACCAGCAAGTACAGCATCGTCGGCGACACCCGCTGCAAAGGCTGCCTGTTGGGCATTGAGTTGGTCAAGGACAAAACCACCAAGGAGCCGTTTGACGCCGCCGGAAAGATGGTCTATCAGAAGGCGTTCCGCAAAGGCTTGGCCTGGGTTCCGGCTGGCCACATCCTGCGCATGAGTCCGCCTATCGTCATGCCGGACGAGGTCGCCCTCAAGGGCATGGACATAATCGAAGAAGCAATCGCGGAAACGGAAAAAGAACTGGCCTGAACCATAGTCGGCTCTTCCATCTAAAATGGCCGACGGGCAACCCCGGCCAAATCAACCCCATTGAAAGGCATCGCATGAAAACATACCGCGTCGGCATCATTGGCTTTGGCTTCATCGGCAAAGTCCACGCATACGGCTACCTGAATCTGCCCTTGTTCTATGACCAGAACGACTTCCGTGCCGAGATCACCCACGTGTGCACCTCCAGACCGGAAACGGCTCAGAAAGGCGCTGCCCAAGTCGGCGCTGCCCATGCGGTCACTGATTTCCATGCCATCACCGACAATCCTGACATTGACATCGTCAACATCTGCACCCCAAACCACCTGCATTGCGACGCTGTCCTCGCCGCTATCAAGCACCAGAAGCACATCTACTGCGACAAGCCGCTGACCGCGACCTACGAAGAGGCCCTCCGCATCCAAGCCGCGCTCAAAGACTACCGCGGCATCTCTCAGATGACTCTGCAGAACCGCTTTTTCCCGGTCACTTTGCGCGCCAAGCAGATGATTGACCAAGGCGCCATCGGCGACATCCTCGAATTCCGCGGCGCTTACCTGCATTCTGGCAGTTCCGACCCCAACACCCCGTTGAAGTGGAAGCTCTCTGGCGAAGCGGGTGGCGGCGTTGTCGCCGACCTGGGCAGCCATATCCTTGACTTGCTTGAGCACCTGGTCGGGCCGTTCGCCAGCCTGACCGCAACTACGCATATCGCCTATCCTGACCGGCCCTCCGCTGCTGATCCAAGCAAGCGAGTGACAGTTGACGCCGAAGACAACATGCTCGCGACCGTCCGCCTGGCCTCCGGTGCCTATGGGCACATCTCCGCCTCCAAGATCGCCACTGGCACCGAAGACGAGGTGAGCTTCGAAATCTACGGCAGCAAGGGCGCTCTGAAAATGCTTCCGAACGACTGGCATCACCTCTATTATTATGATTGCAGCGCGCCAGCCAAGCCCTTGGGCGGCACCCGCGGCTGGACTGCCATTGACTGCGGCCAGCGCTATGACGCGCCAGCCGGCTTCCCCACCCCCAAAGCCGCTATCGGCTGGATTCGCAGCCACATGCACTGCCTCTATACATTCCTGAACTCTGTTCACACGGGCAAGCCCATCGGACCCACCCTGGAACGCGGCGTGCGCATCCAGCTCCTGATTGAAAAAGTCCGCGAAGCAGCCGCCTCTGGCAAATGGGTCTCAGTAGCCGAATAAGACCGTGCGTTCATCCCCGCCAACCAATATACCTTTCAAACGCAAACCCAACCGGAATCACGCCATGACTAGCAAACTCCGCATCGGCTGGGGTGAAGCCGACATCACCCCTGTCAACGCTAAAGTCGAACTGGCTGGCCAGTACTACCAGCGCTTGGCGACCGGCATCCATTCCCGCATCAAAACCGTCGTCTTAGCCCTGGAAAAAAATGACCAACAGGCAATCATGATCAGCCTGGACGTAGTCAGCATCCCAGCGACTTTACAGGAGGAGGTGCGCGCCGCTGTCCATCGCCAGTTTCCCGAAATCGCGCCGGACCGCATTTTCCTGAATACGATTCACACGCACAACGCGCCGTACACCAGGCCCGGAGGTCTGTTCCGCAATTGGCTGCCCCTGGACCCCGACGCACTCGACCCGGCTGACTATGTCGCCTTCCTGCAACAACAAATCCTGGCCGCAGTCTCCCAGGCTTGGACCAACCGGCAGCCCGGCGGCATCGCCCCGACCTTTGGCATCGCCCGCATTGGACATTGCCGACGAGCTGTCTATGCTGACGGAACCGCAGAAATGTACGGCGACACCACCCGGCCAGACTTTGTCGGCATGGAAGCAGGCGAAGACTCCGGAGTGGAAATCCTCTTCACCTTCGATGCCAACAGCCAGCCAACCGGCGCTATAGTCAACACTGCCTGCCCGTCCCAAGTCATGGAGGCCACCTACGAAATTTCCTCCGACTTCATGGGCGCTGCCCGCGAACGGCTCAAAAGCCATTTTGGGCAAAATTTCCACACCCTCTGCCAAGTCAGCGCCGCCGGCTGCCAATCACCGCGCGACTTGACCAGAAATTATCGCACCGAGCCTGACTTCTGGCATGCAGACGGCGTCCCCGTACACGCCGAACGACTCGCAAACGCCGTGACCACGGCCTTTGCGCAAACAAAAGGACGCATCGAGTTCGACCCGGTCTTCCGGCACGAATGTCATCGCGTCACCCTGCCGCGTCGACGCGCATCCTACCAGGCCTACGTCCAAGCCAAAGACAACCTGGCTCGGCTAATCGCCACCATGCCGGAAAGAGAGGCTTTCGAGGATTTCTGCCGCGAAACTCACGCCAATGAAAAAATCCCTGGCAGACCCGGACCGTACGACAGTAAATTGCACCACTTTGTCCTGATCCAAAACAACAAGGCAGTCATCCGACGCTTTGAGACTCAGGACGCGGAACCGACCTTTGCGTTTGACATGCAGGCGCTCCGAATCGGCGAAGCGGCGCTAGTCAACAATCCCTTTGAACTCTACCTGATGTTCGGACAAATCATCAAGGCTCGTTCCAAAGCCAAGCAGACTTTCGTCGTCCAGCTCTCCGGCGGCTCTGGCGGTTACTTGCCCAGCCCGGAAGCCGAACGCCTCGGCGGTTACGGCGGACTGATCATCAACGGCAATGTCGGCTCTGACGGCGGCTTCCAATTCGCTGACCTGGCCGTCAACGCTATCAATGAGTTGTTTTGAAGTCGCACAGCGGGTGACTACGCCGTCCACAGCCTATTTTTTTTAACCACGAAAAAACACGAAAGGGCACGAAATTTTTGTTTTTTTGGGTTGCTGTTGTAACCACTGAATACACGAAATACCTGGGGTGGATTATCCGTCCACAACCTATTTTTGGGGCAATGTGCGGAATTTTGTGATGAATACCCGTATGCCTATATGTTGTCTTTTAGCCACAGCGGCGTTTTTGTCTCGCCCTTTCAGGACTCAAAATCATATGCCGTCTCACCCAGGGCTTCGCTTGCCCTGGGCTAGTATGTCGCGCCCCGTTGGGGCTTTTGCTGCTCTGTAGCTGCGGACGTTGGGAGACGGTGATGCTTTCGATACGTGTCGCCCACATGCTTCCAGCCGGGACAGAGGCACCATGCTTAAAGTCACATCCTTTTGCGCCGTAGGCGCTTAACCGTGCTTAACCCCAGGCTTCAGCCAGGGGGAAGGCACACCCCAAAACTGGTGCCCTGTAGGGGCACTACCGGAATTCCACCAGCGCAACACTATGCCAAATCTCTCTTTCTATCACAAGATTTCATACATTACCAAAAAATAAAATTCTGACTAACCGTAGCACAAACAAAACAAGCTCGGCGCTGTCTGTTCAGACGGCGCCGAGCCAATAAAAACATTTTGTCATCGCCTCAAGGGCGGAACACTCTTATTCTTCTTCGCGTTTGCGGTTTTTGCGGGTCAAGGCCGTGCCCACGCCCCCTGCCAGGAGCAGAGTAGCGAAAGCGCCAGGCAAAGGCTGGCCAACCGCGCCGCCATGGTAATCGCCGCCACTCAGGATGAACTCCACGCTGCTACCGCCGTTGGCAAAGCCGAAGTTGAACCGGGTGTTGCCTGCCAAGTCTTTCGTGTTGATCTGACGAGAAATCAATTCCTCATTCAACCCTTCTTTCACAGGGCCGAGCGAATAACCTTCCTGCGGCGTGCCCGTTCTCATGTTTGTCAGCCACAGGCCAATCTCATCCCCGGCCTCAAAATCACCAACAAAGTAGGCAGTGGTTGTGTTGCTCTTCGTGTGTTCTTTATTCCAAAGCGTCACTTCCTTGCTCTCACCCGTTGAGGGCATAATCGTACCCATCGCACCCCCACCGGGCGTCGTTATCCAGCCATAGTTACCTTCCGTCATGTCGGCAATGGTTCCCAAATCCGTCAAATCACCATACCAAGCATTGACATACGAGGAAATCCACAGGCTTCCACCTTCGTTGATTGTGATCGTCAGCCGACTGGCCGGTTCCCAAAACTGCCCAGTGTCCGGGTTCTTGGTAATCTGATACTGCAACGCAGCCTGCGCACTCAGACCGACCATCATCACCATCGCAACTATAGCTAAAACTTTGTTCTTCATGATTGACCTCCAACGTAATTCACGTTGATTTTCTTAGTACCCCCACAGCTTGTTTTGCAACCGCGCAGTATGACATTTACTGTTGTATTATAGTTGCATATATATTATTATACCACTATTTATTCTTCTTCGCGTTTGCGGTTTTTGCGGGTCAAGGCCGTGCCGACGCCACCTGCCACGAGCAGAGTAGCGAAAGCGCCCGGCAAAGGCTGGCCAACGCTGTTGCGTTCGCCCCCAACCAGCATGAACGCCACGTTGCCGCCGTTGCCGGCAAAGCCAAAGTTAATGAACTGGTTGCTTGCCACGTCATCGTCGCCGAACTTACGCGATATCAACTCGGCATTCCGTCCTTCTTCCACAGCGCCAAGCGAATAGCCTAACTGATCCGCTTCGCCTTCAGTCGTATTCGTCAACCACAAGCCAAATCTCTTCATTGGCTTCGAAATCGCCAATATAGTAGGCCGTAGTGCTGACGCTCTGCGCAGGATTTTTAGAATTCGTAAACGTCACTTCCATGGTCTCGCCATTTGAGTAATAAATCTCACCGTTCATTTCCGTCCAGCCATAGTTGTTGGCAGTCATTCTGGCAGTGCTTCCCAAGTCCGGCACGGCAGCCCAATCCATAACAGGCGATGCCATCCACAGACTCCCGCCTCCGTTTATCCTCACCGACAACTGTCGGGTCCTGCCCTCGGTCTGCGAAGGATTCGGACTCACGCTGCTCGAAACGGTATGCTGCAACACAGCCTGTGCACTCAAGCCGACCAGCATCGTCACCGCAACCATGGCCAAAATCTTGTTCTGCATTTTTGTTCTCCGAGTTTTCGTTTCCCGACGTTGTTTACGTTAATCTTTTCTAACCTACACAGTGGTTTTGCAACCGCCATGGCATGACTTCCTCAGTTATAGCCATTAAATTACCATCTGTTTC
>JAAZKI010000363.1 GCA_012799905.1 Lentisphaerota bacterium
CGCCCCTCGCCCCTCGCCCCTCGCCCCTCGCCCCTCGCCCCTCGCACCTCGCCCCTCGCCCCTAAAAAAAGCCCGCTCCGGAAAAATCCGATGCGGGCTTTGTTTTGCGTGTTAGTCGCCGTTTTTTCGGCCGGAGGGATTCCGGCCGATTCGGTTCGACTTACATCACATCATGCCGTCCATGCCGCCGGGAGCGCCGCCGGCCGGGACTTCCTTCTTCTCTTCGGGCAGTTCGCAGATCATGCACTCAGTGGTGAGCAGCATGCCGGCAACCGAAGCCGCATTCTGCAGGGCGCAGCGCTCGACCTTCTTCGGGTCAATGATGCCGGCCTCGAACATGTCGACATACTCGCCAGCTGCGGCGTCATAGCCTTTGTTGCCCTCGAGTTCTTTGACCTTCATGACGATGATGGAGCCTTCGACGCCAGCGTTCTGAGCGATCTGACGCAGGGGCTCATCCACCGCGCGAGCGATGATGTCAACGCCCGTGGCCTCGTCGCCAGCCAGCTTCAGGGACGGCAGAACCTTGGCCGCAGCGCGCAGGAGAGCCACGCCGCCGCCGGCGACAATGCCTTCCTCGACCGCAGCGCGGGTGGCATGCAGAGCGTCCTCGACGCGGGCCTTCTTCTCCTTCATTTCCGTCTCAGTCGCAGCGCCGACCTTGATGACGGCAACGCCGCCAGCCAGTTTCGCCAGACGCTCCTGGAGCTTCTCGCGGTCATAGTCGGACGTGGTCTCTTCGATCTGATGACGAATCTGGTTGACGCGGCCAGCGATCTTGCTGGTCTCGCCAGCGCCTTCGACGATCGTGGTGTTGTCCTTGTCAATCGTGATGCGCTTGGCGCTGCCGAGCTGGTCAGCCTTGATGTTCTCAAGCTTGATGCCGAGGTCTTCAGTGATGCAGACGCCGCCGGTCAGGATGGCGATGTCTTCCAGCATGGCCTTGCGGCGGTCGCCAAAGCCAGGAGCCTTGACCGCGCACACGTTCAGGGTGCCGCGCAGCTTGTTGACAACCAGCGTGGCCAGAGCCTCGCCGTCAACGTCTTCAGCGATGATGAGCAGCGGCCGGCCCTGCTTGGCAACCATCTGCAGCAACGGCAGCATGTCTTGCAGGCTGCTGATCTTCTTCTCGTGAATCAGGATCAGAGCGTCTTCCAGGACACATTCCATGGCTTCGGCGTTGGTGACAAAGTACGGGGACAGGTAGCCCTTGTCAAACTGCATGCCTTCGACGACGTCGAGGGTAGTCTCGATGGTCTTGGCTTCCTCGACCGTGATGGTGCCGTCTTTGCCGACCTTGTCCATCGCGTCAGCGATAATCTCGCCGATGACGGTGTCGGAGTTCGCCGAAATCCTCGCCACCGAGGCGATCTGATCGCGGCTGTCGACCTTGACTGCCATCTCGCTCAGTTCTTCCGTGATCACGGCGACAGCTTTGTCAATGCCGCGCTTCAGGCACATCGGATTAGCGCCGGCGGTGACGTTGCGCAGGCCTTCGCGGAAAATCGCTTCGGCCAGCAGCGTCGCAGTCGTGGTGCCGTCACCAGCGTTGTCACTGGTCTTGCTGGCGACTTCTTTCACCATCTGGGCGCCCATGTTCTCAAACGGATCGGCCAATTCGACTTCCTTGGCGACCGTGACACCGTCCTTGGTGACGGTCGGAGAGCCGAACTTCTTGTCGATGATGACATTGCGGCCCCTGGGGCCGAGCGTCGTCCGCACCGCCTTGCTCAACGCGGCGACACCATTCAGA
Organism: Lentisphaerota bacterium; assembly: GCA_012799905.1. Classification (GTDB taxonomy): domain Bacteria; phylum Verrucomicrobiota; class Lentisphaeria; order Oligosphaerales; family Oligosphaeraceae; genus JAAZKI01. Next base: position 1,754 of record JAAZKI010000363.1, read on the forward strand.
AGGGCCTGGCGGCCTTTTGCATCATAATAAATCTGTTTCGCGGCCATAATTGCTTGTACTCCTTAGTTTAATAGTATGGCTGATGGTAATTTTCTTGTTCGTGGCGCTTTCTACAGCGCAACAATCATCTCAACGCTTGCACGTATTTTTGCAGCTTCAGTCCTCGACAATCGCCAGGATGTCGCTGGCATTGAGGATTTTATACTCCTTGTCGTCAATCTTGATCTCGGTGCCGCCGTACTTCGAGGTCAACACCGTGTCACCGACCTTGACGTCCATCGGGATGAGCTTGCCGTTGTCATCGCGCTTGCCTGGGCCGATCGCGACAACCTTGGCCTCCTGGGGCTTCTCTTTGGCGCTGTCCGGAATGACAATGCCGCCCTTGATGACTTCTTGCAGCTCAATGGCCTCAACCAGAACACGGTCGCCCAACGGTTTGATGTTCATGCGTGAATCTCCTTCTTGTTTTTCGATGTTTATTGACAGACGGGAAAATTCCCGGTATGCCACTAGTCATTATATGGTTACAGTCACTTCTTGTCGTCGGAGACGTCGCGGAAGTCTGCGTCGATGACATTGTCATCGGCCTTGCTTCCAGTAGTCTCGCCTGACGACGCCTGCTGGCCTCCGGCAAAGCCTTCCGCACCGGCACCGGCGCCAGCGCCTGCGCCGCCCTGCTGAGCCTGGGCATTGCGGTACAACTCTTCGGCAAAGGCATGCATCTTGCTTTCCAGCTCTTTCATGATGCTGTCCATCTGCGCCGTGTCATTGTCAGCAATCGCCTTCTTCAGGCGCTCCAAGCCCTCCTCAATCGGCTGCTTCAAGTCAGCCGGAATCTTATCGCCATTCTCCTTCAGCTGACGCTCGGTCTGATAGACCATGGAGTCAGCGCGGTTCTTGATGTCAACCGCCTCGCGCTTCTTCTTGTCCTCTTCAGCGTGCACCTGGGCCTCGTTGACCATCTTCTTGATCTCTTCCTCAGTCAAGCCCGAGTTGGCAGTGATGGTGATTTTCTGCTCCTTGCCCGTGCCAAGGTTCTTGGCCGACACTTTCAGGATGCCATTCGGGTCGATGTCAAAGGTGACTTCGATCTGCGGCACTCCGCGTGGGGCCGGGGGAATCTCATCCAGGTGGAACTTGCCGATGGTCTTGTTGCCGCTGGCCATTTCACGCTCGCCCTGCAAGATATGGATTTCCACCGAGGGCTGATTGTCACTGGCCGTGCTGAAAATCTCACTCTTCTTGGTCGGGATGGTGGTGTTGCGCTCGATTAGCTTCGTGAACACGCCGCCCAGGGTCTCAATGCCGAGGGACAGAGGCGTCACATCCAGTAGGAGGACGTCTTTGACGTCACCGGCCAGAACGCCGCCCTGGATAGCCGCGCCGATAGCCACGACTTCATCCGGGTTAACGCCCTTATGCGGAACCTTGCCGAACAAGTCTTCAGTCTGTTTCTGGATGGCCGGCATACGGGTCATGCCGCCGACCAGGATAACTTCGTCAATCTCCGACGCGCTGAGGCTGGCGTCCCGCAGGCAGTTCTGGCACGGCGGCACCGAGCGTTTCACCAGGTCGGCAGTCAGCTGCTCCAAGTGAGCCCGGGTCAGGGTCTTGGTCAGATGGAACGGCCCGGCTTCGTTAGCCGACAGGAACGGCAGGTTGATTTCCGTCGTCGCGCTGCTGGACAATTCGCACTTGGCTTTTTCCGCAGCTTCCTTCAGGCGCTGCAGAGCGACTTGGTCTTTGCGCACATCAACGCCGGTCTCTTTCTTGACCTCGTCAACCAGCCAGGTAATCACAGTATCGTCAAAGTCATCGCCGCCCAGGTGCGTGTCACCATTGGTGGCCTTGACTTCAAAAACGCCTTCGCCCAGTTCCAGGATCGAAATATCGAAAGTACCGCCGCCCAAGTCATAGACTGCGATTTTCTCATCCCGCTTCTTATCGAGGCCGTAGGCCAGCGAAGCCGCCGTCGGTTCATTGATGATACGACGGACTTCCAGGCCAGCGATGCGACCCGCGTCCTTGGTAGCCTGGCGCTGGCTGTCATTGAAATACGCCGGCACCGTGATCACGGCTTCCGTGATTGTCTCGCCCAAGTATGCTTCCGCGTCTGCCTTCAATTTTTGCAGGATGATTGCAGAAATTTCCGGTGGAGAGTATGTCTTATCGCCAATCTGGACGTGTGCGTCGCCATTCTTGCCTTCCACCAGCTTATACGGAACCAGGTCAACGTCCTGCTTGATCTCGGAGAATTTCCGGCCCATGAAACGCTTGATCGAAAACACCGTCTGGGTCGGATTGGTCACTGCCTGACGCTTAGCCATAGCGCCAACCAGACGCTCGCCGTTCTTGGTGAAAGCCACCACCGACGGCGTCGTCCGACTGCCTTCAGCATTCGGAATCACGACCGGCTTGCCACTCTCCATTACTGCCATGCACGAATTAGTCGTGCCTAAGTCAATACCTAAAATCTTTCCCATGAAATGTACTCCTTATGTATTCTTTGTGTTCGTTATTGTCATCATTTCGCTTGTTTTGTCCTACACGAGGAATATATCAAGCAATTCGCGTGCCAACTTAACACAAAGAGCCATAAGATACTTGCATCACGGAGGTTATGACATTTTCGCCTATTTTGCCTCTGTCCTGGTGTCCCACCAGCTGGCACACAGGTTGGCACACTCCGCGTCACACCGGGACACTTTGTCACAACCCGAATGACACAGGCGGGACAGCTGCTCTTGCCGCTGTTCCGCCTGTTGTCTGGCTGCTCTTAGTCAGCGCTGTTTGTTACGCTGCAAGGCGCGGTGTGCGATGTCCCGCCGGTACCAAGCGCCTGGCCAGGAAATCAGTTCGACCGCCTGGTAGGCATTAGCGACTGCCTCGGCGATGTCTTGCCCCAGGGCCGTGACTCCGAGAACGCGGCCGCCGGAAGTGACGGTCTGCCCATTCTCAATGCGGGTGCCTGCCTGGAAGACGACAGCGCCAGTGGCCTCGGCTGCCTCAATGCCGCGAATCGGATCGCCCTTGCGGTATTTGCCCGGATAGCCTTCTGAGGCCATCACCACGCACACTGCTGGCTTCGGCGACCAGACTAATTCGACCTCAGCGAGCCGTCCGTCCGCCGTTGCGACCAGTGCTTCCAGCAGATCGCTGTCCAGGCGCGCCAGGATGGCCTGCGTCTCCGGATCGCCGAAGCGGACATTGAATTCGAGCACTTTCGGGCCTTGCGCTGTGAGCATCAATCCGGCGTAGATAACACCGCGGAAGTCCAGTCCATCAGCCTGGCAGCCACGCAGGAATGGCTGCATGATTTGGGCATCAATCACCTGTTCGAGTTCTGGCGTGACCACCGGGGCCGGGGAGTAAGCGCCCATGCCGCCGGTATTGGGACCGGTGTCGCCGTCGCCAGCCCGCTTGTGATCCTGCGAGGTCGCCAACGGCACAATGGTCTTGCCGTCGCACAAGGCGATAATTGAGGCTTCCTCGCCAAACAGACATTCCTCAATAAGGACTGAAGCCCCGGCAGCGCCGAATGCTCCACCGAAGCAGGCACGAACTGCTGCTTCAGCCTCGGCAACGGTCGTCGCCACCACTACGCCTTTGCCGGCGGCCAGGCCATCAGCCTTCACAACCAGCGGCGCTCCTTGTTGACGCACGCAGGCTAAAGCCGGCTCTTCAGCCGTAAAATACCACGACGCTGCCGTAGGCAGGCCATGACGCTGCATAAACTGCTTGGCAAAGCTCTTGCTGCCCTCCAGCTGGGCGGCGTATCGGTCCGGCCCGACGATGCGCAAGCCGCGCCGCCGGAATTCATCCACGATGCCGGCGCACAGAGGCGCTTCCGGGCCAACCATAGTGAGGCCGACCTGGTGCGCCACCGCAAAGTCTGCCAATTCAGCCAGCGTCCCCTCTGGGACAGTGACCACGCCGCGCATGCCGGGATTGCCAGGCGAACAGTACACGACGCCAGCCTCGGGGCTCTGCATCAGCTTCCACGCCAAGGCATGTTCACGGCCGCCGCCGCCAATCAAAAGCACGTTCATGGCTAGTTTCCTTCTCCTGCGATAAAGCCTGCGCTGCCCTTAGACAAGAACATCGAACCGACTGCCCGTAACAGCCGCCGATTCGATGCCTGTAATGCAATTTGGTGGGCGATGACGGACTCGAACCGCCGACCACCACGGTGTAAACGTGGCGCTCTAACCAACTGAGCTAATCGCCCTGAGTGACAAACAATAATATATATAATGTAATGACACGCGCCCGTCCTGCAAATCAGTAACGCGAAGTTCGTGGCGATAATCAGTGACCGATTACAAACGGTAATACTATTTCTGCTTTGTAATTTCCTGGGTTTGAATTATGTTTTTTCTTGGATGATGCACCGATGCAGGCGGACGCTGGTGCTCGATCTGTTCGCTCAAAACATCCCAGACCGGCCTGGACGACACTGTCGCCGACCGTGAACAGACCCCGTGTGCTTCATTGAAGGGCTGTGGGACAAGCACCGCATGCCCCTGAACACGCTCCTGGCCGACCGCGACGTCACCGCAGGCCGCCTGGCCGAAATGGTACTGTCAAATTTCCATGAAAACATGAAAACTGAGGCAACTCAGTGCATTGCTCTTTGAAAAACTGAAAAATATCACTCATTGTGAGGCGTCTGGACCGAAGCCCTCGCCCCGCTTCCGGCTC
>JAAZKI010000207.1 GCA_012799905.1 Lentisphaerota bacterium
CGCCCCTCGCCCCTCGCCCCTCGCCCCTAGAGAAAAGCCCCTCGCCCCTCGCCCCTCGCCCCCGTCCCTCGTATCAATCTATGACCGATTACTAACCAAGGCGTTGGCCAGTCGCCCGAGCCGGAATTATATTGGCAATACGTTAAGAAAGACGCCGACAGGCATGACGCCGCCTGTCGGCATTTGGCGTTGTTGGTGGCGGGGAAAGAAAGCGGCACAAGTCATGACATTGAATCAGCATAACAACATTGCCCATTATTTGTCCGACGAGGCGGCTCGGCAGCCACGGCAGCGAGCGGTGATTTTTTTCAACGGCCGTGACCGCAGCGGTCGGCCGGCGTACGTGCACCTGACCTTCAGCCAGCTGGATGAACTCAGCGACCGTTATGCCTGGGGCATGCAGGCGCTGGGCGTTCGGCCTGGTATGAAGGCCCTGTTGATGATTCGTCCGTGCCTGGAGTTTTACGGCCTGGTGTTTGCGTTGTTCAAGGCCGGCGTTGTGCCGGTGATGATTGACCCTGGCATGGGTTGGAAGGGTTTTTTCCGCTGCGTGGAACAGGTCGAGCCAGAGGCTTTTCTTGGCATCCCGGCCGCGCATCTTCTGCGTCGCCTGCGCCCGAAGACTTTCTCGCGGGTCAAGGTCAGCATCACGCTGGGCGGCCGTTTTGGCGCCTGGTGTGGCGGCGTGCCAGTATCTACGCTAACCGGCCCGGCGCAGCCGTTCCCGCTCTATGAGCCGGAGCCCGATGAGCTGGCAGCCGTGCTGTTCACCTCGGGAAGCACTGGCCCGGCTAAAGGCGTTTCCTACACTCATCGCATTTTCGCCACTCAAGTTGAAATCCTCAGGCGCGAATACGGCATTCGACCCGGAGAAATCGACCTGGCCTGCTTCTCGTTATTTTCTTTGTTCAGTGTGGCATTAGGGGCGACAGCAGCGATTCCAGACATGGACCCGACGCGGCCGGCGTTTGTCAAACCGGAACACATCGTGGAGCCGATTGCCAACCTGGGGGTGACGTATTCGTTTGGGTCGCCGACCTTGTGGGAACGGGTGGCACGCGCCTGCGTCAAGCAGAAGATTACTTTGCCGGGGGTGCGGCGAATCATCATGGCCGGAGCGCCGGTGCCAGGTATAGTCCACGATATGCTGCTGAATCATGTCTTGGAACCAGGCGCGGAGACGTTTACGCCGTACGGTGCCACCGAATGTCTGCCAATCGCTAACTTCCGGGGCTCGGAAATGCTGGCGGAGACCTGGACTGCTACGCGTCAGGGCAAGGGCATGTGCGTGGGGCGGCCACTGGAGGATAATGAGGTGCGGATCATCGCAGTGACCGAAGACGCTATCCCAACTTGGCGTGACGACCTCGCCCTGCCAGTCGGCCAGATTGGGGAAATCTGTATCAAGGGCCCGGTAGTGACCAGGGAATACTACCATCGCCCTGATGCAACTGCCGCTGCCAAGATTGCAGACGGCGACGCTGTCTGGCATCGCGTGGGCGATCTCGGTTACCTGGATGACGTCGGCCGTCTGTGGTTTTGCGGCCGCAAGGCGCATCGGGTGGAAACCGCTGATGGCGTCCTCTACAGCGTTTGCTGCGAGGCGATTTTCAATGAAGTGCCGGGAGTCCGGCGGTCTGCATTGGTCGGCATCGGGGCGCGACCGCGGCAGACGGCTGCGATCGTCATTGAGCCGGAACCGGGAAAGTACGATGAGCTGTCTGCTAATCAGGCTCAGTTACAGGCTGTGGCCGCCGCCAATCCGCTCACAGCCAGCATACAAAAAGTGCTTTTTTACCGGCAATTTCCCGTAGATGTCCGCCATAACGCGAAAATCAACCGCGAAGCGCTGGCTGCATGGGCGGCGACCCAGGGGTAAAAAGAATGCCGACTGCGGCATCGTACGTAGTTCAAGCTTCAGCTTGCCGTATGTAGTTCAAGCTTCAGCTTGCTGTACGTAGCACAGCCTTCAGGCTGCCGCATAAGAGTCACTACTGTATCTTGTCGTCGCCGAGGCTGCGGTAGTAATCGTTGAGCAGGGGCAAGTATTCCCGGGAGAGATTTTCCAGGTCGCTGTCGTCCACCGCATTGCCGCCGGTCTGGGAGACTGCGGCCACTGGCATGGGCAGGACGGCGCCGCCTTTCAATTCAATTTGGCTGTCTTGCAGGCGGCGCAGCACGCGTTTGCGCAAATTGCCCAGCTCGCGCAGTTCGGGCGGCGCTTGCTCCAGGCCGCGCAGGTCGCGGGCGGCTTCGCCGAGGCCACCGGAGCCGATATACAGCAGGCGGGCGGTCGCATACAGCACTTCGGCTTCCTGGCGGAGTTTCTGCGGGGTCATGCCATGCGCCTTGGTATGCAGGTCCCGCCTGGGCGCAGCGCCGAACATGCCGATGGACTCTGACTCGCCGCCCAGTTTGCCGCCGCCAGTGGCGCGGGCGTCAAGCGTTGAATTTTCGTCTTCGGTCACCATGCCTTTTTGGAATTGGTCGCCGGTGCGGCGGGCGTGAGTCTCGCGCCCCTCGTAGCCTTTGACGTGATTTTCCACCAATTCGCCGGTGGACTGACCTTCGCGGCCAGCGCCGCTGCGGCCCGTCATTTCATTGTCGTTCGGCCGCGTGTTGCCGGATTTCCCCTTGGCGGAGAAGCACGGCATTGGGCCGTCCATGACTGCCCAGCCCATTTCCATGTCAGCGACGATGTTGTTGCCGGTGGTATCTTGGCTTTGCGCATCAATTGATTCTGCTTGTTCCAGCAGTTCGCCGACCAGGTCTTCCAGTTCGTCCGGCAGAGGAACCAGCGGGATGTCGGGAAATTCGTCAGTATCAAAGCTCTCCATGTTCCAGACAAAGTGGTCGGGCACGTCTGGGAGCCACATTTCCACGTCTTCGATTCGTTCCTTGGTGTTGCGGATGGCGTCAAGAAGGGAGTCTTCCTTTTGCACGGCGATTTCGATGGACGGCAGATTTTCACTGTCGAGAGCCTGGAGGACATCTTCGTAGACCTCTCGCATCTTGGCGTTTAGTTCATTGCAGACCGGTAATTCCGGGAATTGGTACAGGTCATTGGCGAGCTGTTCGACCAGGTCGGCCATCTCCTCTTGCTCCTTGTCCATCTCAGCCAGTTTTTCCCGTGCTTCGTCATCCATAGGGCCGCGTGCTTTCAAGTCGCGGGTGACTTCAGCGATGCGGGCTTGCTTCTTTTCCATTTCATCAAGATGCTTAGCCACATTGTTGATCACCTCGGTGGCATCGGCAACGATTTTCTTGGCATTATTGACGCGCCATTGGTTCAGGATGTTGAGGGCTTTCATCAGGGTTTTGATGACAGCTTGCTGCTTGGTGACGGCGTTTTCCAGTTCCTTGTCATCCAACTCTTCGGCGGCGGCGAGGGCGGTTTCATACGCCGCGTCTTTGGCAATGATGTCATGGGCGATCCGCAGCTGGGTGGCGAAGTCGTCCTTGGCGCGCAGTTCGGCCTGGCTCAAGCAGAGGTCGGTAAAGGCCAGGATAGCTTCGGCGATGCGATCCTGGTTGTGGACTAAAGCCGGAATGGCGATGTCCTGGCCTTGGCTGGCCGCCTTGGTGTCCTTCAGATTGTCCCGCTGCATTTTGATGACCTTTTGCAAGGCCGCGAAAATATCGCTCTTGTCCTGATGCATGTGTTCATGCTGGAGGTTTTCATGCATGCCGGTCAGGGCGGCCAGGATCGCATTTTGAACAGTGATGCAGGCGCCGAGCGGCTTGATTCGGCCGGCTTCCGGCGTGCGGTAGACTTCCGCCAGCAGTTCAATGGCAGTTTTCATTTCTTGGTTGACGAGTCCTGCCAGGATGTCTCCAAGCCCGCCGAGCACGTCGCGGTTCTGGAGCAGAGTCGTAGCTGAATTGCGGATTTCTTTTTGGGTGGCGTCAGCGGCTGCCAGTCGGCTGCCATCGGTCGGCTTGCCCATGGCGATCAGGTCAGCGACCTGGCGCGTGTCCCGCAAGGCAGCACGCTGCTTTTTGATCAGGGTGGCGATATTTTCCTCAGCTTGGCGAACCGCATTGTTCTTGTCTTTCTGCAAATCGTCCTGTTCCGGGAAACTGACTTGGATGATGGGCGAGTAGCCGCGGCGACGGCTGGCGTTGGCGCCATGGTCTTCGGCCCAGAGGCGGAATCGGAGCACGGTGCCGCCGCGTGTCTTGAAGGTGCTCGAATCAACCAGGAAACGGCCGGGGAAGACACGCATCGAGGGTGTCTCTGGACTCGCCTCGGTGACTAATTCATGGGGGCCGCTGTCAGCCAGGCGTTCGAGACCGACTTTAGCGACGCCATAGTCATCCTCGGCGCGGAAGGCCAGCGGGAAGGCTTGGCCGGTGGCGACGGTCAGGGTGGTGGGAGTGTCAACCAGGGCGATGGTGGGCGATTTGTCTGGAATCAAAATAAAGGGCAGTGGGTGGTCAGCGGTCATACCGTCCGGCGCTTGCAGGCGCAGGCGCAGGGGAGCGGTTGAGCTGACGTCGCCTTTGACGGTGAACTGGCGTTGCCCGTCGATGGCGGCCGTGGCGATGGCTTTGTCCCCCTGGTGGATTTCCACGGCGGCCAGGGGTGACGTGGCCAGGCCGGCGAGGATAATGGCGGCGCCGCAGAGAACTTCCGGGTTTTCGGTGTCTGGACGCAGGCGGTAGGTGGGCATGCCGGTGTGACTCGGCGGTGCGATGGCAGCTTCCCAGCGAACTAGCCCGGGCGGGTTGGCGACGCTGGCGGTGAACCAGTCGGAGCGGGCATCGCCGGCGATGATGCGGTAACGGCCGGTCTCGAACAATGGCTGAGTGCGGCCGGTGAAGACGCCTTGCGCATCAGGCTCCAGAGGCAGTTTTTCAGTCTGGGCGCTGTCCTTGTCCCAGACGACCCAGGCTTGCTTAGGGATGGCGCCAGTCAGGGTAACCGCGATGGCCAGCTCTTGCCCACGCTTGAGGCTGACGTCGCCGGGCGACAAGTCGACAATGACTGTGTCAGCATGAGGTTGCAGGGCAGCAAACGGGAAGACGATGCGCAGGCACGCCATGATAGTGGCGCCGGGAGCAATGAGCAGCGGCGCCAGCCAGGCCAGGGCTACGATTGGATAGAGGCGCCGCAGCCAGCGCCGAGGCGCCGGCGAGTATAATTCACGCGGCAAGACAAGTTCCAACTTGACCGGCGACTCTGCTAACAGGTCGTTGATGAACTCTTCCGGCTGCTCGCCGCTTTCAGCGAATTGAATGGCGTTGATCAGGCGGTTGTCAGCATCAGGCCGGGCTTTTTCAACCAGGAGAGCCATGACTTGGTCGTTGAGACGCCGGCAGGCCAGGACGCACAGCCAGACTGCCGCGCCCAGCATGGTGGCGGCCGTGACAGCAGCGGCAGCCCAGCGCCAGCCGGTTGACAAGTGCCAGGCCAGATCAGAAAGAGTGGCCAGCAGCAGAATGACGAGAACGGGCAGGGCGCAGCCAGCAACGGCCAGGAGCAGCAGTTCCTGCCGTCGCCGCTGCCGTAAATCGGCAAGAGCGGCGCGGGTGGCCTCCAAACGGCTGTTGGGAACTGAAGCAGACATGGTTTTCCTCCGCATTGGCGAAATGGACTGCCGGCCGAGACAAAAATCTCCAGCGATGGCGATGTATAACATAATTCGCGCCGCAATCAAATTCAACTGCTGCTGGCTGTTTCTAGGCGGGCCTCGCAATGGGGGCACTGATTGATCTTTCGGAGTCCAGGCAAGCTGCAGAGTTCGGCATCTAGGCTAAAAGCATTTTAGTGGACAATGGACGTTAGTGGACTTTAATGGACGTTAGTAGACGATGGACTGTGGACAGAAGTGGACGTTAGTGGAGAGTGGACGTGGACAGAAGTGGACGTTAGTGGACGGTGGCTGCCGTACGTTTCACACTTTTGGCGTTTCTGCCGCTGCGCGTCTGGTTTCCCTGTATGACACACCCTAAAAAAATCTGCGTCATCAGCGTAATCTGCGGATAAAA
>JAAZKI010000330.1 GCA_012799905.1 Lentisphaerota bacterium
CATGGTGCCACCTCTACGAGGTTGGGGTGGCCCTCAGGTCATTCTGGCCAAGCGGGAGGCGACTTGAAGTGTTTCTCCACGCCATCCGGCTGTTCAGGCTGAATAGTCAAAAAACGATAGGCCAAATCGCAAATCCGCATGCAATCCTATCCCGACGAACAACAACCATACACAAAAATTTCCGTATATTCCGCGTGTTCAGTGGTTACAACAACCCAAAAAACAAAATTTTCGTGCCCTTTCGTGTTTTTTCGTGGTTAAAAAAATAGGCTGTGGACGGTAGTCCACCCTAAGTTCATCCGTGTCCATCCGTGGTTAAAAAACAACCCAAAACAAAGTTTAGTATCCATCCGTGGTTAAAGAATTAGGTTGTGGGCGCCAGCCCCGCGCCAAGCATATTGTCCATGTTCAATGTTTCTTTTCGCCAATTGTTTGCTTTGCTGGGCGCTCTTGCCGTCCTGCTCATGCTGGGATTGGGCATGAGTTCTTTCGGCCGCCGCATGGCTCTTGGCATGGCAACGCCTTTTGCGGCTGCTTGGCGAACGGTTGAAGACGTCACTAGTGATTTGTTTGCCTGGCTCACGCCGACCAAGGCTCGGCAAAAACGGTATGAGCAGGAACAACGCTTGCGACTGGCTGAAATCAACGCTGCCGCCTGCGACTCCCTTGCCCAGGAGAACGCCGAACTCCGGAAAATCCTCGATCTGCCGCCGTTTCCGACCTGGCGCGTGCTGGTCGCCCATGTCCTCAGCCGCGACCCAACCACCTGGAACTGGACCTTCACTATCGGCAAGGGCAGCGCTGACGGCGTCACTGTCGGCGCTATCGTCTTGGCTGGCTCCAATGTCATCGGCCGCGTCTCCGAGGTCTTCCAGCGCACCGCTGTCATTGAGACGATCGCCTCTCCCGGCTGCCGCTTCAGCGTCGCCATCGCGGACACGCCATTCACCGGCATTATCCACGGCGCACCCGGTCTGCATGGCCATTCTCCACCCAGCTGTCAGATCGACTTTCTGCCCAAAGAAGCCGCTGAAACAAGCAGCCGCCTCGTCATCACCTCGGGCCTTGGCGGTTGGATTCCGCCTGGACTGCCAGTCGGCGTCCTCACCCCGGATGAATCCAACACCCTAGTCACTGTCATCGGCCAAGCCAGGGCCAGAGCCTACATGACCCCGCTGGCTGACTTTGCCGTCACCCGTTTTGTCACTATCGTCTGCCCAGTTTCCCCTAAATTGAACCCGTAACTTTATCCAAAGGAGCACACGAATCATGGAAAAACGCGCTGTTGTTGCTGGACACATCTGCCTTGACATCATCCCTCATGTCGACCACCACTTTGACCTTGAGCCTGGCCGCCTGTACGAAGTCGGCGCTCCGACCATCGCCACGGGCGGGGCTGTTTCCAACACCGGCATGACCATGCACATTCTGGGCGTGCCAGTCACCCTAATGGGAAAAATCGGCAACGACTCATTCGGTCAATCTGTCCTGGACGTGATCCGCCGGCGCGCCCCTGGCCTGGAAACCGGCATGACCATCTCCCCTGAAGCCGACACGTCGTATTCGATCGTCATCAACATTCCCGGCATTGACCGCATCTTCCTGCACTGCCCTGGCGCCAATGCTGACTACGTCGCCAACGACGTGAACTGGAAAGCCGTGGCTAAAGCGCACCTCTTCCATTTCGGCTATCCGTCCTTCATGGCAGCCATGTACCAGGACAACGGCCGCGAACTGCGCGCCATGTACCGCCAGGCCAAGGCCAGCGGCCTCACCACTTCAATGGACCCGGGCATGCCTGACCCAGCCGGACCAGCCGGCAAAGTCGACTGGAAGGGAGTCTTAGCCGCACTCCTGCCAGATGTCGACGTCTTTATGCCCAGCGCCGATGAATTGCTCTACATGCTGAACCCAGACCGCTTTGGCCAGGGCGACAATCTCCCCCCCGAAGAACTCCACCGCCTTGGCGATACCCTCATCGGAATGGGCGCCGCTGTCAGCGCCATCAAACTCGGCAAGCGCGGCATGTACATCCGCACCGCCAGCCAAAAGCGCCTGGCGACGATGGGCGCCAGCAAACCCGCTGACCTCCAAGCCTGGGCCGACCGCGAAATGTGGTTCCCCATTTACAAGGAAGACAAATTCATGGGCGCTACCGGCGCTGGCGACGCTAGCATCGCTGCGTTTCTGACGGCGCTCATGCGCGGCCAGTCCCTGCGCGAAGCCGGATTCTTCGCGGCTGCCGTCGGCGCCTGCAATGTCGAAGCGCCGGATTCCCTCGGCGGCATCAAATCCTGGGACGAGACCATGGCGCGCATCAAGAGCGGCTGGCAAACAGTCCCCTTCACCCTCAATGCCCAAGGCTGGAAGCAAGGCGACGACGGCGCTTGGCTCGGCCCAGCCAATCAAGGCGAGTAATTAGGGGCTTTTTTAGGGGCGAGGGGCGAGAATTAGGGGCGAGGGGCGAGGGGCGAGGGGCG
>JAAZKI010000445.1 GCA_012799905.1 Lentisphaerota bacterium
AGGGGCGAGGGGCGAGGGGCGAGGGGCGAGGGGCGAGGGGCGAGGGGCGAGGGGCGAGGGGCGAGAATGCTGAATGCTGAATGCTGAATGTTGAATGTTGAGGGGGTGCTTTGTCCGCAGATTACAGCAGGTGGCGCAGATTTTTTTGGGGGGGAATCCCGGCACTGAAGTGCCGGCACTGGACGGAGATGCGCATACAGGCGGGCGCAGGATGACATGCGCTGGAGTGCCGTGAACGTAGTTCAGGCTTCAGTCTGCCGTAGGTGCGTACGTAGTTCAGGCTTCAGTCTGCCGTAGGTTGTGCGTTTCCGGATTGTTGCTCACGGTTGCTGCGGTTGTTCTTCTTTCGGCGCCAGTTCGATCTGGAGGGACGGCTCCCAGGTGGAGCGGACTTGCGGCGGCGCAGAGATCATGCGCAGAACGCGGAAGCCGAGCATGTTGCCAGTTGAAGCCCCAGGCAAGCGGGCGCGGTTGGCCGAGCGACATTCGGGGGCTTCGACGTACCAATTGCCGCCGCGCAGATTGGGGTACTGGTGGTATTCTGCGGGCGGGGTGTCGTCGCCGGGATAATTGGTATAATCGTCCAAACACCATTCCCAGACGTTTCCGTGCATATCATGCAATCCGAGGGCGTTGGCCCGGCGACGTCCGACGCTGTTGGTTCGTTTGTAGTTATTGTCGGCATAGTCGGCCCAGTGCTTCAGTTTGGCGGGGTTATCTCCGAAACAGTAGGCGGTCGTCGTGCCGGCCCGGCAGGCATATTCCCATTCTGCCTCAGTCGGCAGTCGATAGGAGCCTATCGGCAGATTTTCGCGCATGCAGAGGAGATGGGTGAAACGCTGGCAGTCATACCAGCTGACTTCCTCGACCGGACGGTCATCGCCGCGAAATCCGGACGGGTTGTTGTCGTCGCCCATGATTTGTCGCCATTGCGCCTGGGTTACTTCCATTTTGCCCATGTAGAAGTGTTGGGGGAAATCCACGCTGTGCTGGCATTCCTGGAACCCTCGGCCGGCTTCTGTGGGCGGGCTGCCGATGATTGCGGTTCCGGCCGGAACTAGGCGGAACAGCATACCGATTGTATTTTTAACCTCAATGGGCAATCCCTCTTGCTCCGAAACCTGGAGTTGGGTGTCGCGCATTTCAGCACTGCCCGGGGCAAGGCCGTCAAGGGGCGCGAGATAGGCCGGAACTACTTCGCTTAAGCCTGGCAGCGACTTCGCCCGTTCGGCCAGGGGGGTAATCTCCTCCAGTTGTAGCGGCGCAGCCGCTGCTTGCCGCGTCGCCTTGGCCTCTTGTTGTCGCCGGGCGCGCCGGGGCTTGAGGATGAAGCACTCCAGGCAGCTGAGGAGGATGACCAGTTCAAATGCCCATAAGACATAGCGACGTCGAGAAAAACGGCGTCGGTGCGGTGCTTGGCTCTTGGTTTCGGCTCCTGGCTGGGGCCGAGGCGGAATTTCCCATCGACGTTTGCTAATGGGAGTTGGCGTCTTTGCCGATGACTTGACCGCAGCTTCCGTTGACGGCTTAGCCGCGCCGGCCGACCGTGATTTGGCTGTAACCAGGTGACGAGGTTTCTTCGCCGCAGAATCGGTGCTAGTTTCCGGCGTTGGCGCGCTGGTCGGCGTTTCCGGCGTGTTGGGTGGTTGTTGGCTGGGCATGAGAGGTCGTCCTTTGGTTGCCTTGGCTAGACGGCTGCGGGCAGGGCGGAAGTCGCGCCTTATTGTTTTTTCCACATGGCGACAATGCCTGCCGCCGTGAAAGCAAGGTTGGTGCCCGCACCGGCGAGGAATGGCGGCAGCCAGCCGTTTTTGCCAAGCACGAGTGTGAATTGGCCGATCAGGTAGAACAGAACCAGCATGGCGACTGCGGCGGCAAAGCCGCGCACCATCCCGGTGCGTCCTGGGACAATGGCAAAGGCAACGCCGAAGAGAGCGCCGACCATGCTGGCCAGGGGGAAGGTGAGTCGATTCCAGAACAGCACCATGAGCAGCCGCCTGATCTTGCCCGTCGGCATAATGTCAGCACGCAGAACCTCGTACAGTTCGCGGATAGTCAGCAGTTCCCATTCACGGCTATGACTGAGGATGTTCTTGGGAGTTTCCGAAAAATGGCACAGTTTTTGGGAAAAGAAAACAGGGGGGGCGTCAAGGTTGTTGCTGTCTTGTTGATAGACCTTCACATCGCCAGCTGTGAAAATCCACGTGTCAAAACGATGTTCAGCGCGGGCGGCGGACAGCACCCACGCGGTAGAGCCATCCGGGCGATATTGCCGCACAATCGCCCCGCGGGATTGTCCGGTCTGGGCAAAATTTTCGAAAAACCAGTCACGTCTTTCCAGTGGATGGTGGAACGCGATGCTGTTTTTTTCTTTTTTTTGCTTGTTCTCAGTCCATTCTGTGCGCAGTTTTTGGGCCAGGCTGGCTGATCGAGGTGCAACGACTTCGTTGATAGTGAAGATGGCCCCGCAGACGAGGGCGGCAATCACCCAGACTGGGGTGGCGCAAGCAGCGATTGACAGACCTGCGGCGCGCAAGGCCGTAATTTCGTTGTTTCGCCCCATGAGCATCATCATGAAGCTGGCTGCCAGCAAGGTCGAAATCGGCGCTACATGGGCGAGATTCTGCGGCTGGCAAGCCAGAAAGTACGTCATCGTCACAGTTGCTGGGACGTTTTTCCCCATGAAGTCGCCAAGGTCGTCAAAGACGTCATTGAGCAGGAAAAGCATCGCAAAGGCGATCAGGGCGCAGACGAGAGGGGTCGCGAAGCTGATCGTGAAGTAGCGCAGTAGAGAGGGGGAAAGGCGTCGTCGCGCAGGTGCAGGCTGGGAAGAGGCATTAGCCATGTGACAAGATTCTTTCAACGCGGCTTTTTGCTGAGCAATTTCATTTTCGCCATGCGGGTGTAACTGATTTTTTCCGGTATGCCTCGGTAGGTGCGTTTGAACATGCCGACAGGAACGGTCAGCCAGCCGAAGGGGATGAGAAAAAGCGTGTAGCAGAAAGCCCGTCCCATCCCGAAGGGGCGGCCGTCAAGCCGAACCAGGAAGATGCCCCAGAACCGCTGCCCAATCGTCTGCACAGCCAAGGAAATTGACAGCGTGAAATACATCAGCAGCCATACCCAGAAGACGATAAAGCCGAGATAGAAGACGTTTTCCGGGCCGACTATGCCGAGATAGAAGAGGAGTGCGAAGAACAGATAGATGAGGATGGCGCCGATGATGATGACGCCGGTGTCTATGAGCCCGGCCATAAAGCGGTGCGGCAGACTGGCGTTGTTAAACGTCTCCAGCTTGACCTTGACCAGAGCATTGGTCTGGACGACGTCCTCAGCGCATAAAGTGACCCGTTTTTTGAGGCGGGCAAAGAAAGAGTCATGTTTTTTGCGGAGCTGTTCCTCCACCTGGGCGATGAGGAGCGGCTTTAGGAAGGGTATGTCGACGGCTTTATCCCATTTCGGTATCAGCGTCGTCCGGACTTTGCAGAATGCATTGATTTTGCCTTCTTCGGCCCAGCGAATCAAGGTATCTTGGTCGGCCGGGCCGAATTCTTCGCCAGCCTCATTCTGGGCCAGGTACATTTTTTTCGTTTGCGTCATGGTCAGACCCCTGCTGGTGTTGCGGCAAGAAGCCGTCATTTAGGCGAAATAGACTGAAAAACAGACAAAAAACAGTTAAAAAGCCATCTTTTGCATGAAGTCGATTTGACAGATGGTGAAGCATGTATAACATAACCCTTGAACCGTGTTTTGATATTCGGTTTTGAAAAAACCGTCGAAAAAAACATTGGCTTCGAACTCACAGGCCGTTATGGTGTCCTATATCCTGGAAGGAGCTTGTTTGCTTCCGGGGCATGAGCGACTATGCAGGCATTGCTGACCACAGATTCGTTGTCAGCGTGGATGCCTGACTTTGTTGCTGCCCTTAAACCCGCTGCGTATGCGATATAGACACGGAGATTTGAATTATGATTGAAGACAACGACAACCGCGCCTATACAGCACGTCATGTTTGGGTGCTGCCCGCAGAAACCGGCCGCAAGGCCTATGTGGGGATGACAGATTTTTTGACTGAGGAATTGCAAGCAATTGTCGGCGTTGACTTGCCGATGGTGGGTGACGAGCTTGACATTGACACGTTTTGCATCCATCTGCATATTGGCTCGCGGATTCATCACTTGCGTTCCCCGCTGACTGGCAGGGTGCTGGAAATCAACAAGGACGTTCTGGACAACCCGAGTCTGCTGCACTTGAATCCTTATAAGCATTGGCTGTACTGCATGGAGTACGACGATCCAGGAGAACTGGATTTGTTGATGAGCGCAAGCCAGTACCAAAGGCACCTGGATATGTTATGAGTGACGAATGTCCCGCCCCATCCGGCGGAGTTGTCCGACCTGGCAGCGCTGTACTGTCCGGTTGCGCTTTTTCCGGTGAAAAGCCCCATCCGTCTCCGGCGGCTGGGGCTTTTGGAGTTTCGGCATCGTCTATTCCGTCTGCTTCAGAAGGCGTCATGTCTTCCTGGCGTCTGGCGACGCTGAGCATAGCTTTGGGCCTTGGCCTGGCCATGTCGGCATTTTGGCTGCTGCGTCGTTTCCCGCTGCCTTTTTACGGATATGGCCAGGTGCTTCCAGTTGTCTTGGGGTTACTGGCCGTCATCCCGTCGGCGTCGTCTTCGACCGATTGGCTGCGGCTGCGCTGCGCGACGCTGGTAATCGCGGGTCTGGCGCCATTTCTGACCTGGTATTTGCGCAGTGACGGCAATTATTACTTCCAGGTTTGCGTCCTGCTCTTACTGGCAGCGGTAGTCTGGCATTGGGTGGAGACGCTGCTGGTGGTTCGCCAGACAGCGGTTGCGGGCAGCCATGACAAACTAGTGCGGTCTGTTTCCCGGAGTTTGTCTATAATCGTGTATGGCGTAATCGTCCCGCTCTGCGCCGGGCATGGCGCGTTTTTTCTGCTGGTGTTGAGTGCAGGGGGCGGGGCTGCGTTTGATTTTGGGGTGCTTTGGAATACGCATCCGAAAATCATCGGCGATGTCCTGCGGATTTTAGTTTTCTGGGGCGGCTGTCATGTCGTCGTCAACTGTCTGGTCGCGGCGATTCTGTCCAGTCGGCTTGGGGGTGGCGCCAGTAGCGACGTTGCTGCTGATGGTTAGGCTAATGACGGCAATGACATTTAACTTAGGTTTTTCAGGAACAGGAGTCAGAAGAAATGGGAACGACGTTAATCACGGCGCTGGATGTAGATACGCAGGATGCGGCGCTGGCTGTGGTGGATCGGATTGGGCCGGCGGCCGAGTGGTTCAAGGTGGGCAAACAACTGTTTACCCGCTGCGGCGCGGAAGTCGTACGGGGCTTGAAGGCTCGCGGCAAAAAAGTCTTCCTTGACCTGAAATACCATGACATCCCGAACACGGTAGAAAAGGCAGTTCGGGCTGCAGCCGCAATCGGGGCGGATTTGTGCAATGTGCACGCCTCGGGCGGCCCGGCGATGCTGCGCGCTGCCGCCAAGGCTGGCGCGGACACTGGCATGCAGGTCATCGCGGTAACGGTGCTCACAAGCATGGACCAGGCCGAATTGAACGCCATCGGCATCACGGCGACGCCGGCTGAAGCCGTGCTGCGATTGGCGCGTTTGACCAAGGACTGCGGTCTTCCCGGCGTAGTTTGCTCAGCCCATGAGATTGCTCCTCTGCGGGAGGCGCTCGGTTCGGATTTTCTGCTGGTCGTCCCAGGCATCCGGCCGGCTGGCGCCAGTTTGGGTGACCAGAAACGAGTGATGACCCCGGCTGAGGCTGCACAGGCCGGCGCCCAGTATATTGTGGTCGGCCGACCAATCCTGGCCGCAGCTGACCCGGCCAAGGCTGCACAGGACATCCAGGCGGAGATACGGGGCAGGTGAGTGCTATTCTGATAGGGGCGAGGGGCTTTGTTTAGGGGCGAGGGGCGAGGGGCTGAATGCTGAATGTTGAATGCTGAATGTTGAATGCTGAATGTTGAATGCTGAGGCGCATTTCATAATTCATAATTCATAATTCATAATTCATAATTCATAATTCGTTAGGGGCGAGGGGCGAGGGGCG
>JAAZKI010000104.1 GCA_012799905.1 Lentisphaerota bacterium
AAGGCCGGTGTCGCTTGGTGGTAGACTTCTCCTGGAGACAGGCCGTCCGGGGAGTCTCTCGGCACATTGTCCAGAAAAAAGAAAATTTCATCCTGGTTGCTTTTTCCGACCAGATAAAGGAAACGCAGGTTGGGATAAGCCTGCCGGATGATATCGAAACTAAGTTTTAGGCGATGGTATTCCGGGTTCTGCAAGTCCTCTTCTGTGCCTTTAAGCGACTTGACAGCGGCGGGGTTGATGGCGGAGGCCAGGAGCCGTGTTTTTTGCAACAGTTTAGAGCGGCGATCACGGTCGCTTTCGCGCGCGGCCCAGACGACATGAATCAGGCCGGGGGTGAGAATGATCACGAACAGAATGCCATAACAGAGTCGCCGCTTCAGTGCGGCATAACGTCGGCTAGATCGCCCAAGGAGATTTTTTTGCCGGGAACGCGGTGTGATCATATTTGTGTTTTTTCTTTAGTTTCAGTGCGCCAGTTCCACAGTCGGGGCGTTCCACTTGGAAGGGGGTTCTGCAAACAAGAGAGGGTTCGGCTTCAGAAATGTTTTAGTGCCGGCAAACTGCCGGCGCCGATGGTTGAAGAGGCTTGGAACGCTGCCTTTAGCCTGCCAAGTGGATTGCACGCAGGCAGGTCGGCGGATGACGGCTGGCCGCGCGGCGTTCTGCTTGGACGTGACCATCGTGGCGTTATGTCGCCCTTTTGCTACATAGTATAATTCCGCGACCGTAATTTTGCCATGCGAAGCAGGCGCGAAAGCTGGTGTAAGCAGTCTAAAGTTAGACGCTATCCTGCCAGCACTCATCACATTTTGCGCATGAACGATGATTTTCGTGCCCGGGCGCTTTTCGGATTTGGAATGATGGCTTACATTGCAGGGAAAGACACGTGTGCCGGTTCAAAGGCGTGAAAAAGAAAGCAGACAAAGGCGGGAATGATGCAGCAAGACATGGTATTGTGCGGAGCGCGAGTGGTTGATCCGGTCAACGGAGTGGACGAGATTCGCGAGGTGGGGATTAGCGACGGCCGATTTGCGGCCCCGGAGTCCTTGAAGTCGCCGCGTCGAGTCGATTTGCGCGGGCTGGTGCTGGCGCCGGGCTTCATTGATTTGCACGTGCATTTGCGGGAGCCAGGGCAGACGCATAAGGAGGACATCGGCAGCGCGACGCGTGCAGCAGCAGCCGGCGGTTTCACGACGGTTCTGGCAATGCCGAACACAGCGCCTGCGATTGACACGGCGGAGAGGGTGCAGGCCGTGCAGCAAGCCGCTGCTGACCGAGGCGCAGTGCATGTCTTGCAGGCCGGCGCCCTGACGTTGGAGCGAGCCGGGAAAGAGTTGGCAGATTATGCCGCCATGCAGGCCGCCGGAGCGCCGGCTTTGACGGACGATGGCAGCACGCCGCAAGACAGCGAGGTCATGCGGGCCGTCATGCAGGCCGCCGCGGCTCTGCGATTGCCGGTGGTCGACCATTGCGAGGATAGCAGCTTATCCAAACCCGGCGTCATGCACGCAGGCGCTACGGCCGCTCTGATGCAATTGCCGGGACAGCCGCGCGCGGCCGAGGAGACGATTGTCACCCGTGACATCGCCCTGGCGCGGGAAACCGGCTGCCGGGTGCATTTGCAGCATCTCAGCACCGCCGGCGCCGTGCAAGAGCTGCGCACAGCCCGCCGGGAAGGACTGCCCGTCAGCGGAGAAGTGACGCCGCATCACTTGTTTCTGACTGATGCCGCCGCCGAAGTGTATGGCGTCAACGCTAAGATGGCGCCGCCACTGCGCGAAGAAGGCGACCGCCAGGCGCTCTTGGCCGGAGTGCTGGATGGAACGATTACCTGCATTGCGACTGACCATGCGCCGCATACTGCGGCGGAAAAGGCCGCTGGTTGGCTGGAAGCGCCGTTTGGCATCATCGGCCTGGAAGCGGCAGTGCCGCTGTGCCTGACCGGGTTGTACCACACCGGCTTCCTTAGCCTCAGCCGCCTGGTGTCGCTGTTTACCCAGGGGCCGCGAGAACTGCTGGGACTGCCGGTCGGCGCCATGACCATCGGCGCTGCCGCTGATGTCACGGTTCTTGACCTGGACGCGCCGCATCGCCTGAAAGTGGCTGAATTCGCGTCCCGTTCGCATAATTGCCCGTATGATGGCTGGGCTTGCCGCGGCAAAGTCGTCGGCGTTTTCGTTCAAGGAAAATGGACGGGCGCGGCTGCTTATGGACTGTAACCGGCGGCAGCGAATCCTGCTCAGGCAGCTGGTTCCAGCATGCGGATTTGTTTCCATTTTCCTTGCTTGAAGCGAACGCAAAGGACGATGCCTCCGAGCATGAAGGAAAGCACCAGCACGATCCATGCAGTTATGGGCGGCCACTTGAAATAGTAGGCGCTGACTATGGCCAGGACAGCGGAAGTCAAGTCGATGATGAAGGTGATCAGCATGACCGCCAGGGTGTCGCCAGCGCTGCGCAGGGCGCCAGCGGCGATGAGCACGACACCGTCGACCGCCAGGTACAGGGAGGCGATTCGGAGCATGGGGATGGCCAGCTCGCGAGCAGCCCGGTAGTCGACGCCAGGGATGTCGGGCGTGAACACGCCGACCAGCAGGTGAGGAAAGACGCAGAAAAGGAAAACGCCCAGCGCTGAATACCATAAGGTCAGCTTGAAGCCGGAATAGGCGGAACGCTCCGCAGCCGGAATGTCGCCAGCGCCGAGATTCTGCCCAACTAAGGTGCTGACGCCGACTTGCAGGCCGATGAGGGGGACGAACATCACCATGTCCCAGCTGAACACGATGGTGGTGGCGGCCGCCGCGTCAGCGCCATAGCTGTGCATGGCAGAGTTGATGGCGGTGAAGGACCACGAGCTAAGCAACCCTCCGAGGCCGTTAGGGGCGCCGAAACGGATCAGGGCCTTGAGGTTGTAGGGGTCTAGGCGGGCGAAATGCTTGGATCGGAAGGGCTTCTGGCGGGTATGGCGCCAGAATGACGCGCCGATGATGCCGGTCATGCAGGCGCTCGAAAGAAGCGTGCCAATGGCAGCGCCGTCAATCCCTAGGGCGGGAAAACCGAATTTGCCGAAGATTAAGACGTAGTTGGCAACCACATTGACGACAATGGCGACGGCGTTGGCGCGCATGATCACTTTGGTTTTGCCGGTGCCGGCGAAAAAGGCGGCAAAGGCAGACCGGAGCAGGGAGAGGATGCCGCCGAAGGCCATGTACCAGAAGTACCTGCGCTCCAGTTCGATCTGGATGGGGTCGTGGCCGGCCAGCTCAAAGGTCTTGGCCACAAAATAGGACGCCGCCAAAGCCAGCGGGTAGCTGACAAAAGCGAGGATGATGCCTTGGAAGACGACCTTGGGGCATTCTTCATATCGCTTGGCGCCATAGTGATGCGCGACGAGCGTGGAGGAATAGCCGATCAGCCCCGCGAACAAGGTCAGGCACAGCCAGGAGGCAATGCCGCCGCTCATGCAGGCGGCCATGTGCTCCTTGCCGACATGGGCCATGAACAGGCGGTCAATGAAGGTCATCAATGTGTCAAAGACGCTTGACACAATCATCGGAATGGCAATCGGCAGCAAAGCAGAGATGCCGCCAGGGCCGTCGCAGTGGCGGCGTTTGAGTTTTTGCAGAAAGAGGCGCATGGGAAGCGTTCGGAAGGGGGGCGGAAGAAAAAAATATCGAGCGCCGGGGAGGATGTCGTGGTCAGGGCCTGGCAGCCGCTCCCCGGGCAAAAGGCATACAATATATCTTCAACCCGTCTTTGGCACCTCAGGACAATGCAAATTCG